>CAZXTW010000362.1:0-6560 GCA_964643525.1 uncultured Roseivirgaceae bacterium | reverse complement strand
ATAGCAATAACTGATGAAGGGGAGGGGATAGCCCCGGCCGATCAGCCCTATGTGTTTGATAAATTCTGGCAGTCAAAAGCGCGCAAGGCCGGCAAAGCAGTAAGCACTGGCCTGGGGTTGACCTACTGCAAAATGGCGGTAGAAGCACACGGAGGCACCATTACCCTTACCTCTGCCATAGGCCAGGGCACAACCTTTGCCTTTACCCTGCCCTTGTCTGAAATACCCGTGGTGAGCCAGGAGCAGGCCCTGCCCACACCGGGCAGTAGCCGCCTCATTGAAGCAGGCGAGCAGCAAGTAATTGCGCAGTATGCCCAGCAACTACAGCCCCTTGAGGTGTACCAGGCCAGTGAAGTATACCGGGTGCTGAGCCAGATTGAAGAGCAGCAGCTACAAAGCCCCTGGCAAAATGAGCTGCGCACGGCCGTGCTTACCAGCAACCAGGCCCGCTTTGCCCAGTTGGTGCAAATGGCCATTTAGCCGTCACTATCAATTAGCATAATAAACTGGCGCAGGTCATCATCAACAGCCAGGTTAATCTTTTTCTTTAACCGGTTAATGGCCTTTTTTACAGTAGGTACTGATACATTGGTGAGGTGGGCAATTTCTTTATTGCGCAGGCCCATCTTTAAATAGGCGCAGGTTTTCAGGTCGTTGGGCGTGAGCTCATTAAACTTGCCTTTTAGTTTTTCAAAAAAGCGGGGGTTTACACTTTCAAAGTGCAGCTTAAGCTCATCCCACGTATTTTCTTTATTCAGCTCGCCGTCTATGCGCTTAATAATGGCTTTGGTGCGGTCAACCACGGCGGTGGCCGGGGCATCTTCAACGCTGCGCAGCTCTTCGGCCATTTCCTGCAAAATCTTATTCTTCTCAAAGGCATGCATGGCGGCGGTGGCCAATTCACGCTCCTTACGTTGCAGGCGCTCTTGCACCAGCTCCTGCTCTTTGGCCATCAGCGTGCGGATCTCTTCATTCTGATCCATAATCTTTTGAATACTGGCTGCCAGCCGCAGGGCTGCATTTACCCGGCTGGTCAGCTCTACCGGGTCAAAAGGCTTTCTGATATAGTCCGTTGCCCCTGTTTCAAGGGCGCGTTTCAAATCGGCCGAGTCTGTCATCACACCCGTGCCTACCACAATGGGTATATTGCGGGTCAGCTCATCGGTACTCAGCTCTTGAATCAGCTCCAGCCCATCCATTACAGGCATGCTCCAGTCAGTAATAATCAGGTGCGGTATCTCCTTGCGGGCAATGGTGCAGCCCACCTGCCCGTTGGGGGCATACAGCACCTTGTGCGGTTTGTCTTGAAAAATACGCAACACAACCTCTAAATTGTGCGGGTCGTCGTCACAAAGTAAGATAACTGCCTGATCCACTGACTCTACCATAACACCAAGTTACAATGAATTGCCCAGTAAATTGCCAAACAGCGGGGTATTGCCCCTTTAAATTATTCTTAAAATATCGGTAGCATTTTGTTAATTCGGGTACAATTAATTTATTTAACCGCTTAGAATAGATTTATTCAACCAATTCAAAAGTTTATGAAAAAGTTAAACCTAAATGCACTGAAGGTGCAAAGTTTTGTAACTGCCAGCAATGCCACTGTAACAGAAACTGTAAAGGGTGGCCGCGACAGTAACAACCGCGCCTGTTATTTTGACTCTGATCCTTACTGTGAAGATACCATTACGGTATACTTCGGTACTTGCCTGTACCCTTGCTAAGGGCGAGTTACAAGAAAAATATTGACCCAAAGTTGCCGCCCCTGTACAGGGGCGGTTTTTTTATGATTTATGCGTAATTATGCTGTATGAACAGGCTCTTAACCCCGGCACTTACCCAAGGTGTAATTGAGGCGCTGGCTGCTGAAGCTTGGCCCGGTAGCTTTGATGCTGAGCGGCACCGGCTGGTATACACTGCTGCCCAGGGGGGTGATGAGGTAATTGTACGCCTGCCCCTAACCATGCCCTGGCCGCCCGCACCAGGGCAGGAGCAACCACAGCAGGCCCTGTGCTTTGTGGTGTGCCTCATACAATCGGGCAGCTGTGCCATGGGCGTATTCAACGGTGCCGAAGTAAAAGCCCACAAAGTAATCAAAGCCTACATGAACCGCATGAAACAGGGCAAAAGCCAGCTTAAATACTTGAGCACCAAAGGCAAATCAAGGGCAGGCTCACGCGTGCGGCTGGCCAATGCCCGGCACTTTTTTGCTCAGATTAACGAGCGCATGCAGCAATACCTTGAACAATACCCGGTGCAGCGCATTGCCCTCTCGTGCCCCAAAAGCCTGCTGCCCCATTTGTACAATGCTGAAGTGCCCTGCCCATTTAACAAGCACGATACCCGCCTGTACAAAGTGCCGCGCCATGTGCATACCCCTAAGCTTGATGTGCTGCTTGATACCCACAAGTTTTTACTTAAGGGCGAGCTCATTGCGGCCAACAACCGGGCACAATGGGCCGAGCAGCTGGTGGTATCATTGCTGTAAAGCACCCAACCCCCGCTTTTTTACCGAAAACTCGGGATTTACCCCCGCCCAAAAAACCGCTTACTTTGTACCCGTAGTTATTCGGTTATGAATTAAACAGATGCGTATTTTGTGGCAGCAGCCCCACCAAATTGGTAGGGCCACTGGGTAGTACATCGTATATTTTAATGCTATATTTTATTGCCAACCAGTTAAACAGTTTTTGTAATGAGTACAGTATTGCAAATAGCAACCGGCGGCAAAGCCGGTTGCTATTTCCTGTTCAATAGGTTTGTAAGCCAAACAAGGCAATGAAGAAAACACTTACATACATTTGGTGCTTGCTGGCGCTGGCAACGGCCAGCCATGCGCAGGAAGTACACCAGCAGTTTGTGCGTTACTCAGTGGCCAACGGCCTGGTGCGCAATACCATCAATGCCATCAGCCAGGATACCCTGGGCAGGTTGTGGCTGGCTACTGATGGGGGCATTAGCTGCTTTAACGGCACCACCTTTACCAACTACACCACAGCCAATGGCCTGCCTGGTAATGTAACCCGCGCTATTGCCGTCAATGCCCAGGGCACCGTATGGGCCTCTTTGCTAGAGGGGGTGGTAGCCATCACACCAGATACTGTACAACTGCATATGCCGCGCTATGCCCGCCGGTCGGCCCATATCCACCACGACAGCCAGGGCAACGTATATGTTGCCCCGTTTGGGCGGGGCCTGCTGCTGGCCCGGGGCGATAGCCTGGTGCCACTCACCACCCATACTGCCATTGACAGTGCCTTTGTGGTTGACATGGCCCAGGCAGCCAACCATGGCCCCCTGTACGCACTAACCCAAAGCAGGGGCCTGTTTGTGCAGCAACAGGGCCAGTGGCAGCAGCTACAGGCCTACCCTTACCAAAACAAAAGAAGCTACAGCATAACCGTAAGGCAAAACAGCCAACTGCTTGTAACCAGCACAGCAGGGCTATGGCGCTACCATAAAGGGCAGGGCACGTTTTTTAACCCTGGCTTTGAAGCGCAGCCCGCGCCCCGCCACCATTTGGTAGAAGATGTGCTTGAACTACCCGATGGCAGGCTGTGGGCCATTGGCCGCTTTGTGGGTTACACAGAGCTCATGGCCGATTCATTGGCCTATGCCTCCTGCTGTAAAGGCTTTGGCCATGCCATGGTTAAAACAATGTTTAAAGATGCTGCCGGTGTGGTTTGGCTGGGCACAGAGGCCGATGGCCTGTACCGCTATACCGGGGGGCTGTTTAGCCAGTACCGCCCACCCAGCAGCAGGCCCGAAATACAATCTGTTTCTGCCCTGGCGCAAAGCCCTGGCGGCCAGTTGTGGGTAGGCTACTTTCCTGGTGGGCTGTTGCATGTACAACCGGGCACAGCCAACTACTACACCAGCAGCTTCACAACTGCCATTAACAGTGATTTAACCTACCATATTTTTGCTGATGGCAGGGGCGGCGTATGGCATTGTTCATCGTACGGGGCTGACAGGTACTACCAGGGCACCTTTACCGCTTACGGCCCTGAGCATGGCCTTAGCCACCCCACGGTACTTACCGGGGCAGCAGCCCCCGGCGGGCGGGTATGGTTGGGCACTGCCAATGGCTTAAGTTACTGGTTGGGGCCGGCGGGGGGCTTTGTGGGCATTGACAGCTGCCAGGGGCAACCCATTGGGGTGGTGCGGCAGCTCTACCCGGCCAGCAACGGCCAGCTGCTGGCAGCCACCCGCAAGGGCCTGCTGGCCATTGAACATGACAGTGTGTACCGCCTGCTGCCCCACCACCCATTAGGGCAGGCACACTTTACCTCTGTGGTTGAAGGGGCCCGCAACAGCTACTGGCTGGCCTCGCCGCAGCACGGCCTGCTGCACTACCTGCCCCGGCATGACAGCCTGCGGCCTGTGCCCTTTGAGCCTGGCCTTGAAATCAGGGGCCTGGCCATGACCTACCAGGGCCATTTGCTGGTAACCACCATAAAAAACGTGATGCGCCTGCGCCTGGCACCCAATGGCACCGTGCTGCACAGGCAGGTATTTGGCCCCGAGGCGGGCTACCTGGGTGAAGAAAACCGCTACAACGCCACCCTGACCGGGGCCGATAGCAGCATTTGGCTGGGCACCGTTAAAGGCATATACCGCTACCACCCCCAGTATGACAGCATTGGCCTAACCGGCCCCGGCAGTTATATTGAAGCCATTGACCTTAACCGGCAGCCCACCAATTGGCAGGCCCTGGGCCTGCCCGTAGGGGGGTACTTCAGCCTGCCCCGGCACCTGCACCTGCCCCATAGCCAAAACCACCTTACCTTTAAATACCACGCCGTAAACTTTGCCCACCCCACCGGCGTGCGGTACCGCCACCAGCTGCAGGGCTTTGACGCTGGCTGGGGCCCCGCCACCACGGTGGCACAGGCCGAGTATGCCAACCTGCCGCCAGGCAGCTACCGTTTTGCGGTGCAGGCGGCCAATGCCAATGGCCCCTGGGGCCCAACGGCCCATTACCCCTTTACCATTGCCTTGCCCTTTTGGCAGCAGCCGTGGTTTTATGCTGCGGCAGGCCTGTTTATTGCGGGGCTGCTTTGGGCATTGGTACGGGCCGTGGCCCGGCGGCGGGTAAACAGCACCCTGAAGCTGGAAGGCCTCAAACAGCAGGAGGCCGCCAAAGTGCGCAAGCGCGTGGCTGAAGATTTTCATGATGAAATGGGCAACCAGTTTGCCAGCCTCTCGGTACTGGTGCAACTGCTTAACAGGCAGCTTGAGGGCACCATACCCAGCCAAAGTGCCTCAGTACTGGGCAAAATTAATACCGTAAGCAACCGGCTGTTTTTTGGTACCCGTGACTTTATTTGGGCGCTTGACCCCAACCACAGTAACTTAGAAGAGCTGTATGTATACCTGAAAGATTTTGGTGAGCAGCTGTTTGATAAAACCCCCGTGCGCTTTTACAGCCAATGGCAGTGCCCGCAGGGCGCGCCACCGCCCATGCTGGCGCCGGGCCACAGCAGGCACCTGATATTGATCTTTAAAGAGGCCATGACCAACGCCCTGAAGCATGCCCACGCCAGCAGGGTGGCCCTGAATGTAACAGTAAATGGCACTGCCTATACCGTAACGCTTACTGACAATGGGCTGGGCATGCCCCAAAGCGGGGCCACACAGCCCGCCACCGGTGGGCTGGCCAACATGCAGCAGCGGGCAGCAAAAATTAACGCCACCCTGCAACTAACCAACCAGCCGCAGGGCACCAGTGTAACTATTAAAGGCCTGTTGCGCCCCCATAACCTGAAGCGCGCGGCCTCATGATGCAAATCACTTACTCAAAGCTAAAACAAACCAATATGGCACAGCAAAAGGCGCGTTTGTGCATAGTTGAAGACAACGAGCACGTAAAAGAAGGGTACGAGCTGCTGCTGAGCAGCCACGAGCGCTATGTCGTGGCGGGCAGCTACACCACCATGGAGGCCGCCATTAAACGCCTGGGTTATGACAAGCCAGATGTTGTACTGGTTGATGTTGACCTGCCCGGCATGAACGGCATTGAGGGCATTAAGCGCATGCGCGAAAAACGCCCCAGCACCCGCTTTTTAGTAATTACCGTGCATGAAAACAGTGATACCGTGTTTGAAGCCCTGGTGGCGGGGGCCATTGGCTACATTACCAAAAACAGCGACTACCACCGTGTGGTTGATGCGCTAGACGAAGTGCTGAGCGGCGGTGCCCCCATGAGTACCCACATTGCCCGCATGGTGGTGCAATCGTTCAGGGCCAGCGACCAGTCGCCCCTGTCAAAGCGCGAAACCGAAGTGCTGAACCACCTGGCGCAGGGCAAAACCTACCATGCCATTGCCGACGACCTGTTTGTGAGCACCGAAACCATTAAAAGCCACATCAAAAACATTTACGAAAAACTACAGGTAAACAACAAGGCCGATGCCATTGTGCTGGCCATGAAAAAAAAGCTTATTTAAGCACAGGCACTTAATTACCGCCATGCAGGCGGTTGCTTTAACCGTTGCAGGTATTGTCTTTAACTGATCTTACTACTAAAACCTTGAAGGTTCTGATCTAAAACCTTG
>CAZXTW010000361.1:0-6563 GCA_964643525.1 uncultured Roseivirgaceae bacterium | reverse complement strand
CACGCTGTGGCCGCGGGCTTCCAGCATTTTGGCCATTTCAAAGGCTACCAGGCCACCCATTGAGTAACCCAACAGTTGCACTGGCTGGTGCCTGGGCAGGGCAGGGCTTGCACTGGCCATGGCTTCAACAAATATTTTTGCCAGGGCTGGTACTGATTGAGCCGGCTGGCTGCCAGGCTCAATGCCAGGGTATTGCAAGCCAATGGCATTCACGGTGCCTTGCATGGCCTGCCCCAGTTTTTGAAACACCAGAGGCGTACCTAATATGGGGGGCACCAGCCACAAGCCGGGCAAGTGGCTGCGGTGGCTGTTCATGGGGTAATGCAAGGGCTGCTGCTCGGTGGGCGTACTGTGCAGCTGCGCTGCAAACTCGCGCAGCACAGGGTACTTCATAATGGTTTTTATGGGCACTGTTTTACCAAAAGCCTCATACAGGCCTCGCAGCAGTTGTGTAGCCCTGATAGAGTTGCCGCCTACTTCAAAAAAGCTGTCGTCAGTGCTAATGGCATCGCGCTTCAGCACCTCCTGCCACAGTGCCAGTATCTTGGCCTCGGTATCGTTTTCGGGCAGGCGCATTCTGCGTTGGGCCATGTGCGCTTCTACCATGGCTGTTAGCTTGCGCCGGTCGGTTTTACCACTTACGGTAGTGGGAAACTGGCTGTGCACAATATACCTGCTGGGTACCATATAAATGGGTAGCTTTTTTTCAAGGTATGCCTTCACGGCATCAGTAAAAGCAGAGTTTTGCTTCAGGCTTGGCGGGGTGGGCAGGGCGGCACGGTCTACCTTGCCGTGTGCATTTAAGGGCAGTGCAGGCATGGCTACCCAGTGGGCTGGTACCATATACGCAGGCAGCTGCTGGCCCATTTGTTGTAGTAGTGCCTCTTTATTGGTGGCTTTTTTCTGGGTGTAATATGCCACCAGCACCTGTTGGCCGGTGCTGTCTTTTTTTGGCAATACGATTGCATTACCAATTTCTGGCACCTGTAATAACTGGTTGGTTACCTCTTCTGGCTCTACGCGGTGGCCCCTGATTTTAACCTGGTGGTCAATACGGCCACAAAACTGTAGTTGGCCGTTGGGCAGCAGGCGGGCCTGGTCTCCACTGGCATACCAGGCGGTGCCGGGCAGGCCATTAACGGCCCGTACCTTTTTGGCTGTTAGCTCAGGGCGGTGCCAGTAGCCAGCCATCATGCCCGTGCCGCTAATGTATACCTCGCCTACGCTTCCCTGGGGTACGGGCTGGCCGGCGGCATTCAGCAGGGCTATGCTATGGTTGGCAATGGGTTTGCCCAGGGTAGGGGCCTGGTCTGCCTGCACCCGCCCAAAGGTGGCGCATACAGTAGTTTCAGAGGGGCCATAAGTATTATAAACCGGGGCAATGGGCAGCAGTTGGTCAATATGCTGGCTTTGCAGCTGGTCGCCCCCGCTAACAATGGCCCTGAGCGAAGTTAGCTGGTGGCTGTGTTGTGCATTCAGCTCATGCAGCACCAGGGGGGTGGTGCTTAGCAGGGTGGCCTGGTGCTGTGCTACCAGTTGCGCCAGTGCCTGTGTATCGCGCCCGCCATTGGGTGCTATCACAACAGTGGCCCCTACACTCCAGGCGGGCCATACCTCTTCTTGCACTGTATCAAATGCCAATGAGGCCTGCTGTACCACAACATCATGTTGTGTTAGCTTAAAATAGCTGGCAAAAGTCTGGGTATAATCGGCAATGGCCGCATGTGGTATGGCAATGCCCTTGGGCTGCCCGGTGGTGCCTGAGGTATAAACCATATAGGCATTGCTTTCAGGGGCGGGCTGCGGCAACTTTTGGGTGCTGGCCACTTTGGCTGCTTCCTTTTTTAGTTGCGCTATGGGCAGGGTAGTGGCAGTGGTGGCCAGGGCCACGACCTGCTGGTCATGCACCAACAGGTTGGCTGCGCTGTCTCGAAGCATATACTCCATGCGCGCTTCAGGGTAATCAGGGTCAATGGCCAGGTAGGTGCCGCCACATTTTAACAGGGCCAGTATCACCACAAAAGTATTGGCAGTGCGTGGTGCCAGCAGGGCGGTGCAGGTGCCTGGTTGCACCCCGTATTGCTGGTGCAGCACCTGGGCCATTTGGTTGGTTAGTGCGTCAGCTTCAGCATAGGTAATTTGCCGGGCACCGTCAACCAGGGCCACGCGATCAGGGTAGCGTGCCACGCTGGCCTGCCACAGGCCCACCAGTTGCTGGTGGGGGTATTGTGCTTTGGGGCCATGCACAATTGATGGCTGGGCGCCAGCATCAACACCAGCCTTGGGTAAACTTTGGCTGGCCTCTGCCTGGGCTTTGGGTACCAGGTGGCCAATCAGGTGGTAGTGGCCAAATTCATCTTGCCGTACAGTAATGGCGGCCTGGTCAATGGCAGGGTGGCCCAGCAGGGTGCTTTCAATTTCGCCAGGCTCTATGCGCGAGCCGTTAATTGAAAGCTGGTTATCAGCACGGCCCAGGTAGCGTATCTGCCCGTCTTCAGTCCATTGCCCAATATCGCCGGTGCGGTACAGGCGCTCGTGGTTACCGGGTAAAAACGGGTTGTTAATAAATGCTTCTGCTGTTTTTTCAGGCTTGTTCAGGTAGCCATCGGTCACGGCTACCCCGCCAATATGCACATGCCCTGGCACACCAATAGGCACAGGCAGGTCATTGCTGTCTAGAACATACAAAGGCACATTGCTAATGGGCCTGCCAATGGGCACGTCCTGGTCGCCAGGTTGCGCTACATAATACGATACCTCTATCGATGCCTCGGTGGGTCCGTACAGGTTAACCAACGGAAAATCAAAGTGCTGGTAATAGCGGTTTACGGTGCCTGCCAGTAGGGCCTCGCCACTGGCAAAACAATAGCGCAGGCTGCCCAGCATGGCTTTGTGTGTGGCAGTCAGGTTATCTAAAAAGCCGTTTAAGAATGTAGGCGAAAAGTGGATGTACGTGACCTGATAGCGCTGCACGGTTTCGCATATTTGTCGGGCGGTATCACTGGGGGCTACCAGCAGGCGGGCACCAAAGCAAAAAGGCATAAACAGCTCGCCAATAGACACATCAAACACATAGGGTGTTTTCTGGTATACCACATCATTGTGGCCAAAGTTAAAATGGTGCCACAGCCAGCGCATGCGGTTTACCAGGCCGCGGTGGGGCACCACCACGCCCTTTGGCTGGCCGGTAGAGCCTGAGGTATACAATATGGCAAAGGTCTGGCTCAGGCTGCGGGGCAGCTTTGGGTTGTGGGTGCTGTAGCCTTCAAAGTGGGCCCATTGTAGGGTATGGCCTTTTTTTGTATGTTGCCGGGGCACCTGCCGGGCACCGGGTGCATCTGTCAGTAATAGGGGGCAGCCGCTGTCTTCAATAATATAGGTGGTGCGCTCGGCAGGGTATTCAAGGTCAATGGGTACATAGGCTGCCCCACTTTTTAAAATGCCCAGCAGGGTAATGATGCGCAAATCATGCGCGCCCATTAATACCCCTACGTACTGGCCGGGGGTTACGCCCCGCTGCTGCACCAGGTAATGGGCCAGCTGGTTGGCCAGGGCGTTGCACTGGGCAAAGGTGTAGACCTTATCCTGATAATACAGGGCTGGCTGCTGGGGGTGCTGCTGTGCCTGCGCTTCAAACAGGGCTACTGCATTGGCTTCTGGCAGGGGCAGTGCAGGGGCCTGGTTAAAGGTGTGCAGCACTGTTTGCGCTTCGGCAGCAGGCAGCAGGTGGAAGTGCTGCACCGGTTTATCTGGCGCGTGTACCACCCGGTGCACATAGGCCTTAAACTGAGCCGCCAGCCGCGTAATGCGTGCTTTGCTAAACAGCGTTTTAAAGTAACTAATGTTCAGGGTCAGGTAGTTGCTTACCTCGCAAAAGGTAAACATCATATCAAACTTGGCAAACTGGTGCTCAAACTCTACCACGTTGGCGTCTTGCCTTGCAGGGGCGTCTATTTTACTGGCCATGGTTACCATCACATCAAACAGGGGGTGCCTGTTTTTGGGCCAGGCCTTTGGGCATTGCTCTACCAGCATATCAAAAGGTACATACTGGTGGTTGCGTGCTTCAATGAAAGTATTATTTACAATGGCAGCCTGCTCGTTAAAGCTCTGGTCGTGGCGCAGGGTGGCATATAAGGGCAGGGTGTTGACAAAAAAGCCAATAACATCTTTCAGGTCGTCATGGTTACGCCCGTCCATTACGGTGCCCAGTACCACTTCTTCCTGGTCACAATAACGGCCTAAAAAGCTAAAGGTCAGGCCCAGCAATGTCATAAACAAGGTTGCATTGTGTTGCCTGGCCAGGGCTTTAATTAAAGCGGCATCTGCTTCAGGTATTTCAAAAGCCAGCCCGCCACCTTCATAATTGCGCTCGGTAGGCCGCTTCCAGTCTAATGGCAGGTTCAGGGTGGGTGGTTCATCTCCAATTTTTTGCTGCCAGTATTGTAATGAGGGCTGCATGTGGCCATTGCTGATCCACTGGTTTTGCCAGTGGGCAAAGTCAGTGTATTTAATGCGTGGCAATGAAGGGGTATACGGCTTGTTTGCCAGCAGGGCCTGGTAGCACTTGCTTACCTGTGCCGAAAACAGGGCATCGCTGGCCATATCATAAATAATATGGTGTATGCTCATGCTTACGTGGGTCACCACCGGGTCGGCCTTTACAATAACCACGCGCAGCAAAGGCCCGTTGGTCAGGTCAAAAGTGTATTGAAGCTCCTGTGCCAGCAGGGCCTGGACTTTTGGCTGGGCGTTGGGCTGGCTGCTCAGGTCGTGGCATTCAATATACTCTTTAGCCAGCAGGGGGCTGCGGTACCTTTGCCGTAGGTGGCCATTTTCCATACTAAACACCGTACGGAAGGCATCGTACAGGTGCGTGACCTGGTCTACCGCTTCGGCAAACAGGTTAGCATCAAGGTGGTTAAAGGTGTTGGTACGCTGCACGTTGTAGTGTGCACCGGCATTGTCGAGTTGGTCGAGCAGCCAAAGCCGCTTTTGAGCGGCCGATGCCGGGTAGGTGGCTTGTACAGGGGCCAGAGGTAGCTTTTCTGGTAGTTGGGCTGATTCAGACTGCAGGTATTGCAACAGTGCTTGCTTGTGGTTTTTTAGCAACTGCAACAGGTCTGTAGTTAACTGGTTGGTGTGGTTCTGTACTTTTAGTTGGTTTTGGACAATAGTGACTTCAATGCCCCTTGCTTTAAGGGCATGCAAAATTGATTTGGGTTGCATAGTTAAGGTCTTAACAAGTTGTAACGATGCCGAAAGTAGGGGATATTTTCAGGTTTCTACAAATAACTAATCAAGAAATGGGTAAAAATCATGATAAAGGGTGATATGGCTTGATGCGTTATAATTCTGGCTGTTGAGGGGAAATATGCCTCTGAAGGCTGTATGGGTTGTTTATTATAAGCTGTTTAGTTTTAAAGCCTTAAAATTAAACAAAATAGTAACGTTTGGTTCAGGCATTATTCTATGTTATGCTTATGTAAATAAACTATTGTATCTAAAAAGATAGGTTAAAATAATAGGCATAATAATTCTTAACCTGTTGATGTGCGGTACAGCTACATGCATTACTGGTTATATGATGTGATGGGCTGGTTCAGGTAGATTTAATATTCCTGATCATTTTGGCAAACAGGCGAGGGAAGAAGCGCATGACCAGGATGGCCAAATGCTCTTTAGGGCCACTAATGTGGGCTTCATTTTTATTGCGTTCAATAGCCCTGATGGTTTTGGCGGCACAAACCTGCACCGGTAGCCCTTTTTGCTGGGCATCGCCCATTTGGTTCAGCTTGCTGCCATCGGCTTTTAAAGCACTATAGGTAATGGGGGTATTAATAAAGCCAGGGCATATAATGGTTACGTGCACGTTGTCTTGATAGGTTTCTGCACGCATAGAGTCGTAAAAGCCATGCAGGGCGTGTTTTGAGGCGGCATAGGCCGAACGTAGCGGGGTGCCTATGTAACCGGTGGTGCTGCTAATGGCCACATGGTGCCCAAACTTACGCTCAAGCATGCCGGGCAGCACTGCTTTGGTTAATGTAATAGAACCAAAATAGTTGGTTTCAAATACCTTGCGGTCAACCTCAATAATGGTTTCATTCACCAGCCCGCGCTGGCTAATGCCTCCATTATTAATTAATACATCAATACGCCCAAAAAAGGCTTCGGCCTGTTTGGCTTTTTCTGGCAGGGCGGCGTTGTCTAACAAATCAAGGGGCAGTATTTCTACGGGGGTGCCCCATTTTTCTTGAATGGCGGCCTGCACACGCTGCAATTCACTTTCTCGGCGGGCCGAAAGGATGAGCTTACCGCCTTTTTGGGCCATTTGGTAGGCCAGCTCTTCGCCTATGCCAGAAGAGGCGCCGGTAATCCAGGTTACGTTGTTTTTAATTGCAGTCATGAGTGTAGTACATTAAAACCTAAATGCCTAAAATCAGCAATAAGGCACAAAAGCCAAAACTATTGCATAAAAAAGCCATGCCGCAGGTGGCGGCATGGCTCATATAGCTTGGTTGTGGTTACAGGGTGTGTAGTACTTATACGGCAAAGCTTTCGCC
>CAZXTW010000360.1:0-6577 GCA_964643525.1 uncultured Roseivirgaceae bacterium | reverse complement strand
TCCATATAATACCCTACAGACTCTGCATTGAGGTTTTCTTTAAGAAATTCTTCAATATTCTTGCGTTCTACCTCCTTTACGCCATCTTCTTTTGCTACCATAGCAAACAGCTGGATAATAGCCCGCAAAAGCTTTTCACTCATAACTGACGCCCTACGTTTTGGTCAAACTCCAATATAACAAAAAAAGCATTGAAACTATGTTCAATGCTTTCTGTGCTTTATACAGCACCTGCCTGATGGGGGCAGCGTGCAATACAGGCTTATTCGGTAATTTGATCGCGAATGCTGTCTACCGAATTGGTGATTTCATCAAGTGTGGTGTTTTTCAACAACTCATCGCCTTTGTTATTCTTAATCTGCTCTTCAATATCAAGGGCTTCAAACTTGGCTTTTAATGCTTCCATGCTGTTTACCAGGCCAGTTACCTGTGCATCCTGATCTACCGACTTTAGTAGGGCAATTAAATCTGCCAGGGGTTGTTCCTGATCAAGTACAATACGTACAATGGGTACTAAAATGGTATTGCGGGCATCGCTGGGCAGGTCAGTAGGATAATTTTCAATCAGGGCAGTGGCCAGGTACATACTTTCAATGAACGACCCTGTGAGCAATAAAGCAGCGGTTTTATTGCGCTGGTTGTCTTGCAGCACCTTGTCAGAGTCTGTAATCACATCATTTACAATCTTGGCCAGCTCATCTTTACTTGAAAGGTTCTCTTCAAACTTCTTGATCAGCTCTTCAGAAAGGGTGGTCTCCAAATTCAGTTTGCCTGAAAGCGCCTTGGCAGCCTGCATGTAATCAAGGGCCTCTTGTGTTTTCTCATATGAGGTAAGGTACCCAATATCAGCAGCATAAATACCCAGGTTCAGCGCAGCTTTATCGTCGGTAGAGAGGTAATTGTCAGCATTTTCAATGGCGTTGACTAAGCTCTCATCAAATTCTGCACCGGTGGCCTGGAGTTTGTAAGGTATTTCTGATGGAGGAGGCAGTTTGGCCAGGACTTTTTTCACCTGGTTGTTAATCTCATCAGCAGCATTTTTAAACTCGTCGTCGTTGTTCTCTTTTTTGGCGTTTGAGCCTCCGCATGAAGCCAACAACACAACAAGCGCTGCGCAGACAATACGACTGAAGAACAAAATTGAAAATCTATTGTTCATAGTGTTCAAGTTGAAAGATTTCTGATTTGCTTCAATTTTAATGTTTTTTAATTCTAATTGAAACTCTCTGCCATGAAATTAAGTGGTATCACTTAAAAATTCAAAACTATGGTAAACTTTAGCTGTTTGGCAAAGGGTTTATCACAGGTGCAGTCTGTGCTATCTGGCTGCCCGAGCTGGCCATGCACAAGTATTACTGCCAGGCCTCATTACTTGCCAGCTCCATTAACCAGGGTGCCTGGCCTTGAGGGGCCATTAATTAATAGCCACTGCCCACCAGCAATATAAATTAATACCAAATAGTTTGTTAATGTCTAATAGCAGACAATAGGCTTGCCACCATTGCCTTACCTTTGAAATTGTAAAGCCTTTGATAAATGCATGATACGAATCAAATACTCAGGTTTGTTACATTGTAACAATGGCTTATTGAAGTTTAAAATAACTTAGCTGTTCTCATAAAGTTTTTGGGGTTTAACATGTTGTAACAGGTTGCAATCCCGCCAAATTAAACCCTACGGCGGGAGGAGTACACCGGAAGCTCACAGGGCTTCCGGTGTCTTGTTTTTAACCCCAGCATACTTGTAGTTAGTAAGTACGGGTAAAGTTCTTGGGCACCACCAAAATAAAATCACCATCTTTTTCATAATCTTTCTGCCAGCCCAGCGTATCAGCTTCTACAACTGCAATCGTTTTTACTTTTAGTCGCTTATCTAATTGTTTCAGGTACCAGTAAATGCCACCGTAAGCTTTTGAGTGAAAATTGCCATTGTAATGAATCAACACCTGGCCTTTGGGCAGGTGCTCAAAAATTCTGTGGGCCATGGTGGCATCTTTCAGGGCTTGTGCCTGTACAAAAAACTCAGCATTCATGCTGCTGCCGTGGCCGCCCATATCCATGGCCAGCATATCAGCATAGCCTGGCGTTTCGGGGTCTACCGTAACAGGCAGTGGGGCCAGCCACTGTAGGGCCTCCGGGCTAATGGTGCTGTCAAGCCCGGCTAGCCCCTGCCGGCTTACCCAGCTGGCATACCGGCGAGGCACATTGGTAGCTACAAAAGGCAAGCCCTGCTGTTTGGCAAAATCAAGCAGGGGGCGGTAGTCAGTGGTGTAGTTGCGCCACAGGCGGGCGTCGTTGGTCAGGTTGCGGTGGGTAATATGCCCCTGCAAATACTCATTGATCAGCGTCTGGTTATCGGCCTCAAACATTTCGGCCCCCAGTGCCACCCCATTGTTGGTGGCAGCGGCCACAGCCTGTGTTACCTCCAGCTGCAACCAATGTACCAGGGCATGGTTGTGTAGCTCGCCAAACAGCACCACATCGGCCCTGGTCAGGCTTTCAATGAATGTTTCATAGGCCAGGGGCTGGCCGTTATTGGTATATAACGCATAAGTTGGTTTGTGTTGCTGCGCAACAGCCCATGTGCCTGTAAAGCAGGCCATAACAGCAAGTAGGGCAATGTGTAGTTTCATATCTATTCAATTGTGCTGCCTAAATATAGGCCACTTAATATTAACTGGCGTACTGGCCTTTATGTGTTAATGCCTGCCTGGGGCTTGCAGGCTTTGCGGCTTTTAGGTTTCTTTGGGCTTGAATAAAACAAACCACAATGAAAAAACTCTCTTTTTACTCTGTTTGCTCTTTGTTACTGGCGGCAGTAACGCTGGTGGCTGTTACTGCCTGTGACCAGGGTGGTGCGGCTGGTGGCGGCGGTACTGGTATTGGTGATGTAACATTGGCTAACGAGCGTGATTCGGCCAGCTATTGCCTTGGTTTAAGCATTTCGCAACAGCTACAATTAAAAGAAGGTGACCTGAACGCAGCAGCCGTAGCCAAAGCCATAAACGATGCAGTGGCAGATAACCCAGCCATAGAAAACGCTGATGTGCAACGCATCTTAAATGGTTACCTACAGGCATTAAACCAGAAAAAAACTGAAGCAGCACGGCAGGAAGGTATTGACTACCTTGAGGCCAACAAGGGGCGTGAAGGGGTGCAGGAAACTGCTTCTGGCTTGCAATATGAAGTATTAACAGAAGGTACCGGCAAGCAGCCCACCACTGCCGATAAGGTAGAAGTACATTATAGAGGTACTTTAATTGATGGCACTGAGTTTGACAGCTCGTACAAAAGGGGACAAACCGTTACGTTTCCTGTTACGGGGGTAATACCCGGCTGGACTGAAGCCCTGCAATTAATGAAAGAAGGTGCCAAATACAAGCTGCACATTCCTCAGGCACTGGCTTATGGCGCCCGTGGCAACCCACCCACAATACCGCCTTACTCTACTTTGGTATTTGAGGTTGAGCTGGTTTCAGTGAATCCAGACAGTAAATAAACTACCCCAACTTAGTACAACGCTATTGAGCCTTTGGCTTGTTAAAGTGCCACTTAGGTAAACCCCTGAGTGGCACTTTTATTTTACATTCTGTTAGTCTGTTTGACTTTGTAGCTGATTGTTACCAACGCTACAGGTTGTTCATGGAATGTTAACACCTGCTAGGTGCGCCTTAACGCTGCCTTAAGCTGTGTTTAGTAATTTTGTTACCTACAGCTATTGACATCAGCATGAAGTTTCATTCTATCAGGATCCAGCATAAGCTCATATTTGCTTTCTTAATTTTGGTTGTTCTTTCTTCTTGTGGGGGCGTGCTTTCTTACTATTTGTTAAGAAGCATTCGTGATTACCAGAATGCCAAGAACGACGTGGCCAGGCTATCAACCCTGATTGTTGAAGCCGGTAAGGCCGAAAAGGCTTTTATTGTGTATGACCAGAAAGACCCAGAGTTTTACCAAACCAGTTCAAGCACCAACTTAAGGTTGTTTGAACAACACCTTAACGAGGCACTTAACCTGGTGTATAAGCTGGAAAAGCATCAGGTAATACAGCACACACAGTCAGGAACACAACTTATTAAGATTGAAGAAGAACTTACCCTGTATTCAATCTTATTCAAACGCCTCACGCAGTACTCAGCCCGTCGTGGCTTTAAAGACTGGGGCTATATTGGCGATATGCGCACTTATGTGCACGCCATGGAAGATGAGGTGAAAAGCCCTGAAGAGGCTGTTTTTGCCTTAAGCCTGCGCCGCCATGAAAAAGACTTTTTGCTGCGCAAAGACCAGAAGTATATTGCCAAAATTGAAAACACTGCCCAGCAGTTTGTTGCTTATTTAGATAGTCTTGAGGCCAGTTATGCCACCCCCAGGTACAAGGCAGAAATTACAGCGGCTATTGAGCAGTACCTGTCACATTTTAATAAAATTGTAAGCATAGCCCATGTAATTGGCATTACACGCAATGAGGGTATTATGGGTGACCTGGCCCGCTCAAACCAGCGCATGGAGCCTATGATTGCCCACTTGTATGCCTCAATTGATTCTGCCTCTAACGCACGCTACAGCCAAAGTGTGTATGTGCTTATTGCCAGTACCATTTTTTTGATTTGTGCCGCCTTGCTCATGAGCTATTGGCTCACCAGGGTGTTGTCAAGGCCAGTGGTACAGTTAGATAAGGTGGTGAATGCCGTACTGGAAGGTGCCGACCATACCGATGCGGGTTTGCACGACCATGGCCGTAAAGATGAGATAGGCAGTTTAATCAGGCATTTTAAGGTGATGCTTAACCAGATGCGTACCAATATTAAGCTGGCCAATGATAAAAACGCTGCGCTTGAACAGGCTGCTGTGGCCGATGGGCAACGCCGGTGGACTGCCGAAGGCCTGGCGCGCTTTGCCGATGTGATGAAGGCCAATGATAAAAACCTGGGCCAGTTGGCCAACGAAATTATTGAAGGCCTGGTGAAGTACACCAACTGTAATCAGGGCGGGCTGTTTATTTTAGATACAACAGAGGCCAATGCACCAGTAATGCGGTTAGAGGGCTGCTACGCCTATAACCGGCGTAAAAAAACAGGGGCAGAAATTATGAAAGGCGAAGGGCTGGTGGGCAGGTGCTGGCTGGAGCGCGACCGCCTGCTGCTGACTGATGTACCCGATGATTATATCAATATTACCAGTGGCTTGGGTAGGGCCAACCCTAAATGTATTTTAATAGTGCCGGTTGTTTCAGACCACCAGGTAGAGGCCATTATTGAGCTGGCCTCGTTCAAAGTAGTAACAGCGCATGAAATTGATTTTGTAGAACGCCTGGCCGAGCGCCTGGCTGGTGTCATTGCTTCAGTTAAAATGCAGCAAACTACTGCCACACTACTAACAGAAACCCGGCAAATGGCCAAAGAGCTGCAGGCCAATGAAGAAGAAATGCGCCAGAATATGGAAGCGCTTGAAGCTACCCAGGAGGAGCTGACCCGCACCAATGCCGATATGAGCAAAAACCTTGACCAGTATAAGCGCAGGCTTAACTTTTCTAATAATATTATTGGCCGTTTTTATAAGGGTATGATTATAGCCAACCGGCAGCAGGAAATACGCTATGCCAACCCCTATGTGCTCAGAAAGCTGGGCTATGACGAGGCTGCCCTGGTGGGTAGCTCGTTAAAAAAGGTGTTTAAGGGCAATATTGAAGCTATGGTAAGCCAAATTGTAAACGATCCCAACTTTTTGCTACATGGCTTTACCCAGCAACGTGAAGAGCGGCTGGTGGCAGCCAATGGCCAGTCTTTTAAGGTATTTCTATTAATGACTACCATGGTTGAAAACGGCAACGAATACCGCGTGCTGTTGTTCAATAAGGTAGGCGATAGTGAGCTGAAAAAGATACTGAGGGGTGTAAATTACGGCCAGCTGGTGGCCAGTAAAATGTAAACTTAGTGTTGGTAGTAAAAAAAGCCTGTGCTTGTAGCAAACACAGGCTTTTTTGTTGGGGGTAGCGTTGGTAGTTATTTTTTCACAAACCTGTCAGCATAGTAAAGGGTGCCTTCTAAAAATTGATACAGGTCTTTTTTGTATTGCCTAAACTGGTAGGCAAAGCTGTCAATTTTATCGGCCAGGTCAATATGCTTGCTGCGGTAATTGGTGTCTTCTACTCCGTTATTGCTTTCAACCAGGGTAGCCATCAATTTGGCATGCCGGCGCGCACTTTGCTCAAACTGGTCTAACAGTTCACCACTATAATAAATAATCAGGTTCTGAAAATGGTCAAGCTGTTTTTTTTGTTCTTTGCTGTGCATTTTCGCTACCTGGTCGTCAAGCAACTTCTGGAAAAAGTCCAGCTCAATTTTCCAGAAGTCAATGTCTTCCATCCACTGCCTGCTGCTTTCGTTCAGGTCTTCAACCGTACGCTGCAACAGGAAGTCTGTTTTTGATTGTTCAATGCTATTCATTCGCAATAACTTTTTGTAGGTGGGTTATACCTAATAAGTTATTGAAAATATTGAATAATAGCATTGCTTTATTCAATATTTTCAATAACTTATTATGTATAACAAAATTACAAAAAGTTATTGTTAATTAAT
>CAZXTW010000359.1:0-6585 GCA_964643525.1 uncultured Roseivirgaceae bacterium | reverse complement strand
AGAAAATTTGATAGCTGAAAGTGTAGATCTAATCATCATTATTCCTGAGAGTGAAGGCTCACATTTAGAGTTAGGAGCATTTACTAACAGTGATAAAACTAAAGAAAAGGTGATCTGTTTATTAGATGACAATCATAAACGCCAAAGTAGTTTCCTTAATAAAGGACTTATTAAATCACTAAGGCAGCGCAATAGAGACAGTGTGCTATACATAGACACTAACAACTTTGATAAGAGCTTAAAAAAATTGTCATCCTTAATTTTAAAGTTCAAAAAGCAGTACCCTGAGAATAGAAAAGAGTTGAGCATCTTTGACCTTGAAAGCTACTTATTGGCTTGTTTATATTTGATGAATCCTGCTGATGAAAATGAGTTACAACATTTGGTTAAACATGCCACACAAGATAAGGCAAACGCCTACGAAGCTTTGACAATGACAATTTATACTTTGATAGAAAATAGACTGGTAGAAAAAACCAGTAGTGGATATCAGCTTACCCAAAAAGGGTTTCAAGACTTCAATACAAAGAAGAGCGAACTTATAAAACGACCAGGGTTTAGCGAAATCAATGACTCAGATCAACTGCGAATAGAAATACTTAACTGGAAGCTAAGAGGAAAAAGCTTAAAGGTGTGAGAGGCTTACTTTAGAAACTAATGGGTATTGTTTCGATACCCCAAGTAATAAACCAATTGATTAGTTCACAAATTGGTAATTATTATTACATGATTTTATTCTAAATATTATTGATTATTTATCTGATTTAATTTCACGTTTGTTTAATTTGTTACAAATTATTAGGTAAAGTTACTCTCACCCTTTACTCCATCATGAAGCCTTCACAATCTCAAGTTTTACAACTGCATGGTTTACCCATAATTCACTCAGTATTAGATCTATCTAAATTAATTCACCTCTCACAAACTACCATCTATCAACTTTCAAAGTGGTCATCGGCATACTACCTCTGTTACAGTATCAAAAAGAAAAATGGAAAAGACAGAATCATAGCACAGCCTTCAAAAAAACTAAAAGCAGTTCAAGGCTGGATTTTAAGAATGGTTTTAGATAAGGTTGCGGTCTCAGCGAACTGCAAGGGTTTTCAAAAAGGTACGTCAATTGTTGACAATGTAATGCCTCATATTAGGGCAAATGCTATTTTAAGCTTAGATCTTGCTAACTTTTTTGATACTATAGACGGAAGGAGAGTTTTTCTATTATTTAGAAGCCTGGGCTACAATGACTTAATTGCCTCACTTTTTACAAACATTTGCATATTTAAAAACAGATTACCTCAAGGCAGTCCATGTTCACCTAAACTAGCAAACATAATATCATGGAAGTTGGATATAAGAATACAGGCATATGTAGGTAAAAGAGGTATAACTTATACCAGATATGCAGATGACATGACATTTTCTGGGCTTCACCCAAAACAGGTTAAAAGAATTTATCCAGTAGTAGAAAAAATCATAGAACAAGAGCAATTCGAACTGAATGAAGCGAAAACACGTGTCGCTACCACAAGAAAGGCAAAGAAAGTGACAGGGCTAATTATATCAGGACGATCATTTGGAGTAGGGCACAAACAATACCGGTTGCTTCGAAGCAGGATTCATCACCTTACAAAAGAAGACAGTCAAAATGAAAAATTGCTAAACAGCGTACAGGGGTATTTGTATTTTCTAAAAAGCGTAGACCTAAAACGATTTAACAAAGTAAAGGAGTATATAAACAACCTTAAAGAGAAACACCCAAACACATTAGTGCAGAAGCTATTGACAGACTTTGGCAATGCAAACAATTTGAGGGCTCATTAAGCCACTAGACTTGAGCAACCAGACATAGGTGTATAACTTGCACAGAGCAAGATTTAAATCAAAAGTGGTTTTTAGAGTTCAAACTTGACAAAATCTTGCCCATTGTACTGGTAAATGCCATGCCCGTCGGTGCCAAACCAGAGGGTACCCTTTCTGTCAAGGTACACTGCATTAGGAGAAACCTTCTTGCCATTGACGAGAATAAAATGCTGGGTTAGCGTGGTGCCATCGTTTTTCCATACGCCCTGTTCAAAAGTAAGCATCCAAATAACTCCATCGTTATCGGCCTGCATATGTATGAACCACAGTTCATTTTCATCTACAAAGCCAGCCTGGGCCTGTAGGTTGATGTATTTTAAGCCACCGTTTACCGGTCTACCGGGCAGCAGCTGGTACTTGCTATGCGCATGGCAAATCCAATAAAACCCATTGGGGTCTTCGGCAATAGAGCGTATTCCAAATACCTGGCCGTTAGGCCGCTCCGTCCAGCTGCTGTCATATTGCCAATGCAGCTGCTTGCCGTCAAACATATAAATGCCCAGGTTGGCTGTGCCAAACCAGCTATTATGCTTACTATCTTGATAGATTAAAACTATACCATATGGGTTGTAGGCCGCGTTGGGGTATTTTGCATAAAACTCGGTTGCCTTCTCATTTTCCGGGAATGCCAGGGGGTGTAAACTCTGACCATCATACCGAAAAGGACCATTATGTTGCCAACCCATGCTAAACCACAAATCGCCCTGTGCTGTTTGCCATTGACGGTCAGCCTTGCTGCCTTCTGCAACCTCCAGTTTACTGAAGCGCTCACCGTTGTACTTGCAAATACCATTAGGTGTATCAAAGTAAAGGTTGCCCGCATCATCTTCCTGAATGCTCAAAACCATATGGCTACACAGCCCATCGTTGGTAGTAAATAGAGTAAGCGCATGGCCATCATACTTGTACACGCCCATTGCTTTGCTGCCAAACCAATAATTTTCTTTACTGTCGTGATACAGCAGCCTTGCATGCCCATCCATTGCTGTCACAACCGTGCCTATAGGGGGTTTACCCCTTAATTTATCAGTGTTATCTGTACTGGGCTTTCCTGTGCAACCGGGTAGTACCAATACCATACCCATCAGGGCAAACAAGATTATACGTAGCATTTTTGTGGGCATCATCTGTTCTGATTCATGGCAAGTTGAGCCTTTACCTGAAAGTGTTGTAAAAACCAGTGAAACAGCTTTAAGGGCTCAGCCTTGGCCAGGCCGGCGTATGGCATAACCTTATCTGTGAATTCAGCGGCTATTCTTGAATCAAAGATACCATGATACACCTGGTCATTAAACGCTGTGTAATACTTTTTGCCATCATACAATAGCCATGCACCTTCAACCAACAGCACTAATTCAAACAACTGCCAGGTTAATTCTATTTTACTGGCCGGCCGCCATTCAGTTTATTGAGGGAGTGAAGTAATAGCTACCAGACGCAGCATGAATGCCGAATAATGCTATTTTTGAGTTTACGTATCTGTAAACCTTAACCAACCAAATGGCATATAAAAGATCACTTGTGGAAGGGCGGGCTGGATCATTTCTTTGAAGCGGCCGTACACTATTTTTATGATACCTATGCCCATGAGTTTGATTTTACGGAGCCTATTGTTGCTTTAGACAGCGAGCTGAACAAGCTGTATCCTGACAACACCGCTCAAGGGCGTGTGGCTGATAAGCTTTGCCAGGCCAAAACGGTGCATGGCCACTTCCAGTGGGTACTGTTTCATACTGAAGTGCAAGGCCAGCCCGATAAAGAGTTTGATAAGCGCATGTTTCAGATGTATTACCGCATTTTTGATCGCTTTGACCAGCAGGTGGTCTCGCTGGCCATTTTGACCGACGAATATGAACATTTCAGGCCAGGCAACTATCAACTGCACCGTATGGGTACCAGGCTACAGTTTGAATACAATACCTTTAAGTTAAAAGATTACCAGCCACATGAACTATTAAAGGGTAATAACCCGTTCGGTTTTATGCTCATGGTTGCCTGGTACCACCTGTATGGGGGCAATAGTGATGAAGCCAAATACAAAAACAAGATGGCCATTTTGCGGCAACTGTTTGCTGCAGGCCTGGATAAAGCAGATACTCGCAGGCTTTTTCACTTTGTGCTGCATTACACCGTATTTGATGACAGCACGTTTTTAAGTAAATTAGAGTTAAACATCAAAACAGAGTTCCACAACGAAATGGAAGCCATGACAATAGAAGAAGCTGTTAACTGGTACCTTACCGAAAAAGGCCGGGAAGAAGGTAAGGAAGAAACTACCATTGCCAACGCCAGAAATGCCATTGCCCTTGGACTGGACAATGAAACGATTGCCCAAATTACACAACTGCCCGAAGCAACCGTTGAACAGTTGAGAACAGGAGTTCAGTAGTTACTAGATGCCCTTCAGGTTCCCAAAAGAAATCAAAAAACGACATGGAAGCCATGACAATAGAAGAAGCTGTTAACTGGTACCTTACCGAAAAAGGCCGGGAAGAAGGGTTAGAAAAAGGGTTGGAAAAAGGTCGGGAAAAAGGCCGGGAAGAAGGTAAGGAAGAAACTACCATTGCCAACGCCAGGAATGCCATTGCACTTGGTCTGGACAATGAAACGATTGCCCAAATTACCAGCCTGAGTGTGGAAGCAGTGGAACGGCTTAGATCTAATGGCTAAAAACAGCACTTTGATTTTGCTTACCCCAAATAATCCTTTCTATACGAATGAATTCAAAATGAATAGTGTAATAGATCAAATACTTTTTATGTGTCCACTTTCTTAGCCCATCATAAAGGTCATCCCGTGATTCTCCAATAAATGGGTGATTGGAGAGCTTTTGAAATGCTGGGTAGAATTCATCTATGAACTTATCAGCAAGCTCTGCACTTTTTGAAATAGAAAAAACATCGAACCAAACTTTGACCAGATCAGACTCTGCCTCTTCAGCCAGCTTAAAGGTTAACTTCAATACTACTACTTTTCTTTTCGGAGCATTTTTCGACCCAATTGCTTGATTCTAGCTGGGTTCCAGTCAACAGTAGGCGAATCAATACCTTTGGTAATTAATTGCTGTAACTCTGGTACCGGCAAGCCGGTTTCTGAGTCAATAGTTTCAGGGTTGGTTTTACGTGCGCCCATATCTAATTTACTTTATCGGATCTAAATCAAAATTTAACTATTAAAGTACTTTTAGTGAGGTTTTAGGTCAAGCTTCGTACACCTCTTAAGCATTAACCGGTAGGGCAAATACTTTTTCGATGGCAGTAAATATTTGGTTGGCGGTAATGCTTTGCATGCAACTGCGCTCAAAGCCCCCCTTGCAATTGGCACTAAAGTAGCACTGGCAGGGTGCTGGCGGCCCCTCAATCACACCCAGGCCGTACAGGTCAAACTCATACGGATTAAAGATGTTGTTCATGAGCACCAGCTTTTTGCGCAGGCCAAGGGCCAGGTGCAGGGCCATAGTTACCTGGGTAACCATCAGGTCGCACGCATTAATAACGGCAATGAACTCTTCCAGGCTGTAGTGGCCAGGGTAGTAGGCACCGCTGCTGGCGGCCAGTTGCGTGTTGAAGGCATCTTCCTGCTTGCCCCCCAGGATAACGCAAAAGTAGCCGTTGCTATGTAGCTGCTGCACCAGCTCCGTCCATGTTTCAGTGGGCCAGGCACGCGTGGGCCAACGGAACCCATACCCAGTGTTGAGGCCCACCACCTTTTTGCCTTCGGCCAGCTTGCTAACCTCAGCTGTCCACTTGGTAGCATAACCTTCATTGAGGGGGATGATGTAGTGCTCACCTTTGTATTCCAGGCCACAAATTTCGAATGCTTCCTGCTGGTAGGTTTTTTGGTTGGCCTTGCTCAGCCTGTCATCAATACCAGTAAGCAGCTTGGCCTCGGCAGCCGGTGTGGCCATATCCACATGGCCATCTTTCATGATGTAGCCAATCTTTTCGGTGGCGTTGGCCTGATCTAACAAATGGCAGGCTTCAATATCTTTATCGAGGTTAATGGCCAGGTCAAACTGAAGGGCACCCAGCTTAAATACACCCTGGAAATCAAAGTTGAGGATGACGTTTACCTGATCTTTGGGCAGGATGGCGGGTGACTGGGTAATCCAGGTAATGTGGCAGTCGGGGTACAGCTCGCGGTAGCGCGTAAGCAGGGGCGTAGTACGGATTACGTCGCCAATGGCGCCAAGTTTAATGATGAGTATGCGCTTGCTAATGGGTTTGTAGCTGTTGCAGTTGGCGCAATACTCGCCATGCGTTTTATGTGGCTTACAAGGTATATCGCCCCGGTAGTAAAGGCAGTCAAAGCGCACATCAGACCATTTCATCTCCTCAAGGTTTTTCATCTGTTCAGTATTGTAGCTAAAAAGACATAATTGTTTAGTGAACGGGCCAAATATAATCATTCTGCCCTGCCTAAGGGTATTGCAGCTTTTTATTTATGGTATATGTACTGTTTCTACCAATCAATCAGGCCGGTACAACCGCCTGTGGCATAGCGCCCAGCTGCTTCAGCTGCCAGCACCAGGCACTGTGCAGGCTCTCTTTAAGGGTACGTTTGGCCTGCCAGCCCAGCAGGCTGCTGGCTTTGCCCACTGCGGCAGTCACAGCAATTAAATCGCCGGGGCGGCGGGGGCCAAAGCGGTAGGGCACCGCCATGCCGGTTGCTTGGGCAAAGTGTAGCAGTAACTGCCGTACTGAAGTGCCAGCACCCGTACCAATA
>CAZXTW010000358.1:0-6592 GCA_964643525.1 uncultured Roseivirgaceae bacterium | reverse complement strand
CCGTTGCTTGCCTGCCTTACTGTTTTTCCAAAGGGGCTTCCATTTGCCCAGCAGTTGCTGTTTAGCAGCATCATCAACCATAAGGTAACCTATACCTGAAACCGGCCCCTGAAAGGCCGAATACAGCAGGCTAAAGGTGGTAGCAGTATTGCGCAACGCTGGCACAAACCGGCCGGCAGCATTGGTTACAACCTTTACAGGCTTGGCTTGCACTTCAATACCCGACAGTGAGGTTAACGCCACACTAATCTGGTACAGACTGGTATTTAAGATACTCTCAATTATTTGAGTCTCTGAACTGGTCATGTTCATAAGCATACACTTGGCAGAATGGTTTTAAACTCTAGCTACTCTAATAAAAAAATACTGTACGCTGGTTAAATGAGAATATACTGGCCAAAGGCCTATAATATAAAATACTAGGCCTGGCTAAGTTTTCTTAACAATTGGTCTGATGTAAAAGGCTTTAACAGGTAATCTTTCGTATCAAGGCCATTGTCAATACATTCGGCCTCTTCATTGGCGCTGCTAATCATTAATACCTTTGAGGGTAGCCCCTCACGCTTGTATGTATACATCACCTCAATGCTTTCTGCATTGGGCAAGGTATTGGTTAGCATCACATAATCGGGCATATAAGTAAAAGCCATTCTTAAGGCTTCTTTACTGCTGGTTGCCTGCCCTATAATATAGTACCCCCCTTCTTCAAGCATGTCTTTTAAAGTAGCACGCATATAAAGAGAAGCACCTACAATTAAAACATTTTTCCTCATATCCAATATAATCTTAACATACCTAATCAATTACAGGTGGGTATAAAACAACATAGGGTATATCCTTGCTTGTATTACTTTCCGGCTAAATAGTTACAATAACGCTTAAACCGGGTTCAATCAAACAGGAACAACCCTATGCACGATCCCAAACCAAAACAAAACATATAAACTTAGGTCATGATTGACCTCAAAGAATCTATTTCAGTGGTAGCCTGAACGTAAATCAAAAAGTAAATACTATTGTAATTTCTTCTTTGACTTACTCCTGAACTACAATGCTAAATTAGCTGATGCACACAGCAGGGCCAATAATGGATATGTGTAATCTATGCTAAATGAAATACGTAAAAGTATTCAGTAATATTACGTAACAGGCATATCCACCTCAAATATGGGCCATAAAGTCAGTGTAAAATGCCCATAAAAAAAACCGACCATTGCAAAATGCATTGGCCGGTCTAATGAACCCTAAACTGTTTATAAATGAAAGTGAACTAATCCTATTTCCAGAATGATCATGTAACATGATCTGTGGTTTAATAAGCGGCTGTTTGTTTTACCGTTTAACCACATTTCAAAGAACCACAATTGGCAACAATCTTTCAATAGTGAAAAGTTGTAACTTTAGCTCAGTAATTCAGGGTAGGCACGTAGTTAAAACTACGTAGGCCCGGGTAAAACCTGCCCCATATGCCCTTCAAAAAGGTTTTTGCCTAAGTTAAATTCAGCTTCAGTGCCTTGTTTACCAGCTCGGCAGAATTCTTGACGTCCATCTTTTTCATGATGTTAGAGCGGTGCGTATCCACCGTACGGGGGCTAATAAACAATTGCTCTGCAATTTGCTGGCTGGTATACCCTTTCACTACAAACTTCACTATCTCCTTTTCTCTTTCAGTCAGCACTACCTCACTCTCTTCGCGGTTGGGCGCTTTAGACTTCGAGCTCAGGTAGCTCTGCATAATCACATCTTGCACACGGTCACTAAAGTACTTTTGCCCTTGCATAACCGCCTTAATGGCTTTGCTCACCTCTACCCCACCGGCACTTTTTACTATATAGCCAGAGGCACCGTACTCTAAGCTTTTGCTAATGTACTCCTCCTCAAAATACATTGACAGCATAATTACCTTCACCTCGGTATATTGCTCAATAATAGCCTTGGCCGCTTCCATACCATTCATTTTCGGAAGCGAAATATCCATAATCACCACATCAGGGTTCAACTCAGGTATAATATTAATCGCCTCTTCAGCACTGCTGGCCTCGCCAATCACGTTCCAGTTATCTTCACTGTTCAGTGTGGCCTTGATGCCGTCACGAATCAACGCGTGGTCATCAACTAAAAGTATTTTAACCTTATCATCCATCGTATTACATACTTAAGGGTATTTCTACAGTAACAATAGTGCCATAATTGGGGCTTGAGTCCCACTCAATAACACCATTTAAAATATCGGCCCGGTTTACCATATTCTTCAGGCCCCGCTGCGTACCAGAGGTGCGGCTGGTAGAGGGCACCCCATACTTAAAGCCTACCCCATCGTCTTCAACAGTAAGCCTCAACATATCATTTAACCGAATCAGCTGCACAGTAATATTACTGGCACTGGCATGCCTGATGGCGTTACTCAGTGCCTCCTGCGCTATCCGAAATATATTCACTTTCAGTTTCTGGTCAATATCTAGCGGCACCTCAAAGCTGTTAAACTCAATGTTTACACTATTGTGCTTATCATACTGGTTGCAGATTGAGGCCACGCAGGTGCTCAGGTCAAAATCTTTCAGCTTTGAGGGCAGCAGGTTTTCTGATATCCGGCCTGTTTCAATAATGGCCTCGTCAATCAGGCTGGCCAAATGCAATGAGCCTTCTTTAAAGTTATCCTGCAATATCAGGTTATCCAGGTTAATCTTAATGGCATTCAACATCTGGCCCAGCCCATCGTGCAGGTCGCGGGCCACACGCTCACGCTCCATCTCCTGCCCTTCAATAATATCGGCCAGCCGCTTTTTTTGCAGCTCCTGCTTAATGCGTTGGTGCTGCTTTTTATCGGTAATATCTCTAAAAATAATTACCCAGCCACCTACCTCGTTCTGGTTGGTATAAATGGGCGATACGCTGCCGTCTCCTATTGAAACAGACTTGCCGTTTTTGGTAATCAGCTCTGCCTCTGCAAAGGCAGTGGCCTGCTTCATATACACTGAAATTGAAGTGCCAGCTTCTGCCGTCACCGGTGGGCCCTCGTGTTCATCATCTTCCACATAATTCACCCCTTCCAGCACAATCACCTCATCAACATGCTTGCCCTGTATCTGGGCGGCTGCCCAGCCCGTAATTTGCTCGGCAGCAGCATTGGCATACGTAATGCAGTCGTTGGCGTCTACCACAAACAGCGCATCAGTAATTGACTTCACTGTGGTATAATACCGCTCTTCGCTCTCGCGCAGCTTGCTGTCAATCTCATGCTTATACAGAGCCATTTCAATGGTAGTGTGCAGCTCACGCTCCTCAAAAGGCTTCATAATATAGCCAAAGGGCACCGTAATCTTGGCCCGTTCAATCGTTTCGCGGTCTGTAAGCGCACTCAGGTAAATTACCGGTATACCGTAACTCTCACGCACGGCATTGGCTGTTTCAATACCGTCAAGGTCACCCTCCAGCATAATATCCATCAGTATCAGCTCTGGCCGCTTGGTAGTCAATACAGTCAGGGCTTCCTCGCCAGACGAGACGGAGGCCAGCACCTCATACCCGGCCTGCTTTAAACTACGACTGATGTGCATGTTCACAATCGCCGAATCTTCAACGATCATAATCTTTTTCTTCATATAACTCTAGGCTCGCTTCTGTTCAAACTCAATAATAAACTGGGTACCCTCATGGCGCACTACCTGTAACTTTCCTTTTAACTGCTTGGTAAACAGTGTAACCAGCTGCAGGCCAAACGATTCTGTCGTGGCCATATCTACATCTTCAGGCAGGCCGCCACCATTATCGCTCACGCTTAAATAAAACCTGCCCGGCTGCTCCTGCTCATAAAACACAATTGAAACCGCAGCATTTTCAGCCTCAGGGAAAGCGTGCTTCACTGCGTTTGATACCAGCTCGTTTATAATAAACCCGCAGTGAATGGCCGTATCAAAGCTAAACTCAATGCCCTCCTGTATATCAGTATTCAGCTGCATCCCTCGGTCAATCAGGTTGTTTGAAATATACAGTTCATCTAACAGCTGCCGCACATAAGTGGCAAAATCAACCTCCTTCTCGCTGTTGGTTTGCAGCAGGTTTTCATGTATCAGCGCCATTGACCGCAGCCGCCGCTGGCTGTCTTCAAAAAAGCGCTTCATCCCTTCATCTTCAAGCGTAAGGTACTTCAGGTACAAAAAGCTTGACATCATCTGCAGGTTATTCTTTACCCTGTGGTGTATTTCCTTAAATAATATCTCTTTTTCTTTTAACGAGCGCTGCAACTGCCCCGTAGCCCGCGTGCGGGCCACAAAATGGCCCACCTGTATGCCTATTACCTCCAAGGTGCTAATCAGTTCAGCATCTTCATGCTTGGGGGTGTGCCAGTGCAGCTGTATATAACCAATTGTTTTTTCTTTTAAAATTACCGGAAACAAAAAGCTGGTAGCCAGGCCCAGCGCCCTTATTTGGGTATAAGCGCCTTCAAACGCTGTTGTTTCAGCATCGGCACCCAGCCAGGCCGAGCGGCCGCTCAGCAGCTCGTTAAGCACACCCTGCCCGTGCTGCGCCAGCCAGGGGTAGCCCAAATCATGCAGCTGGTCATGGTCAGGGTTTACCCAGTGCAGCACCTGCCCTGCTTCGTCAAAAGCGGGTACCTCAACATAGCCTGCATACACGCAGCCCAGTATATTACCCAGGCTTTTCAACACACGCTCAATAGCCTGGGCAAAATCATCTTCCTGGGCCAGCACCTTTGAAACCACCCCTTCCATGCCCTTTCTAATCTCTGCCTGGCGGCGGTCGGTAATATCCATAATGGTGCCTACAATCTCTGGGGCACCTCCCTCATCGTCATGGTACAGCTTGGCAGAGGCGCTTAGCACGCGGTTTGAGCCACTGAATGATTTTAGCGTACGGTACTCCCAATTTACGGGGCGTTTGTGCATCATCAGCTGGTCTATCATCCGGCGGGTCTTCTCCCGGTCTTCAGGGTGTATAAACGCCAAAAAGCCCCGGTAAGTAGGGCTAACCTCCTCTGGCCCCACACCCAGAATGCTGTACAGCCCCTGGCTCCAGAAAAACTCGTCCTGCTCAATATCCCAGTTCCAGCTGCCAATCTTACCCAGCAGCTGCGCCTCTGACAGCCGCATGCGCGTGTGCGACAGCTCCAGCTCGTCTTTCTTTTTGCCCGTAATATCCTGTATGGTACCCGCCAGCTTATAGGGCTGCCCGTTGCTGAACTTATAAATCTTGCCCAGTACCCGCACCCAGGCCTTACTTCCTTTTTTATTGGTAATAGGCAGCTCAAGGGTAAAATCTTCTTTTTGCGCCAGCGCGCGTTTCAGGTTAATTAACAGCAGCTTGCCTTCATGGGCCTGAAAGGGCGCTGCAAGGTCATCTAACTGGTGGGGCTTGCCTGCTTTGCTGGCAGCAGCGTCAAACTGTAGCAGCTCTTTTACCTGGTCGCTCAAATACAACTCACCCTGGGCAATATCATATTCCCAGCCACCCAGCTGGGCAATAGCCTGCGCCTCAGTAAGGCGCTCTTCACTGCGGCGCAGCTCCTCTTCAGTCTGTACCAGCTCAGTTACGTCAGTGCTTACCCCAATAATGCCTTCAATGGTGCCGTTTTGCTCAATGGGCGCCATAAAAGTTTCAAAATAAAACCCTCTGATAAAATACACCGCCCGTTTGGTTTGCCCTTTTAAAGCGGCCTGCGCATCGCTCACCAGGTCGGGGTAGTCAGCATACACCTCAAACAAATTGCGCCCTTCAGCTTCGCCCCCTTTTAAGCCCAGCGCCAGCAGGCCACTGCCTTCGCTCAGGGTATAATTGCCGTGGCGGTCGGTGCTCCACATAATTACCGGGTTCTTCTCTATTACAGTGCGCAGGCGCTGCTCGCTTTGCTTCAGCTGCATTTCGGCCCGCTTGCGGGCGGTAATATTCCGTTGTATTGACACGCAATAGGCCGCCTGCTGTGCCTCGTCATACACAGGGGCCACGTGCCACTCTATTTGCAGCTCGTGCTGGTCTTTGGTATACCCCACCGTTTCGCCGGTAAACGGCTGCTGGCGTTGCAGGCAATACTCCAACCGGCGCGTTACATCTTTATCAGTGCGGGGGCCTATCAGCAACAGGGGGGCCTTGCCCAGCACCTCCTCCCGGCGGTAACCCGTCATCTGCTCAAAGCCCTTATTCACAAACACCACCTCCAGCTCATTTACCTTACCGGCATACTGCATAATCATAATACCATCAGTGGCCTGCTCAATGGCCGACTCCAGCAGGCGCAGCGTACGCCCATAACTTTCACGCTCCAGGCTGGCCCCCAGCCACTGCCCCACCAGTTGCATAAAATCGTAATCAAACTGGTTCAGGCTGGCCTTGGGCTGCTGCCACCCTGCCAAAATAGCTACGCCGTACAAACTGCCGTTGGCATAAACCGGCACACCAACAAACGCAGGCTCGGCATGGGCTGCTTGCAGCCCGCCAGCCAGCCTGCTGCTGCTCACCACCTTGCCGGCCTGGCCCACCTGCTGGTACAGTTGGTGGGCCCAGGCCTCTACTTCAAACCCCTTGGGTATATGCGCACGGCCCGTTACAAACTCTGTGGTGCTGGCCTCACTATTGG
>CAZXTW010000357.1:2659-6593 GCA_964643525.1 uncultured Roseivirgaceae bacterium | reverse complement strand
AGAGCAAAAAAGAACATCCAACTGCACAACCAACATTTTAATCCTTAAATCCTTACTAATTACCAATTAAAATACCAATTGCTCTCTTTCGCCTCCATTGATGATACAAATATGGAGCCTTTTAGCAAGTAGATTTTAAGTAATATGCCGTATTTGAAAAAATTACGTGAATCACGTATACTATTCAGCGATCATTTTATTCGGTTAAACGCCTGCCAAGCGTAACAAGGTGTTTAACAGAACATTAGCACCGGCCGTTACATCTTCAGGGTGGCTATATTCATTTATATTATGACTTACACCGCCCACACTTGGTATAAATATCATAGCAGCAGGGCACAAGCTGGCCATCATTTGGGCATCGTGACCGGCCCCACTGGCCATTTTCTTAAAGGGTAAATGGTACCCCTCTGCCACTTCAGCAATTGTATTCACAATCTGTTCATGAAATGACACTGGCAAAATCCGCACAAGTTTATTGGCCTGTACTTCTACCCCTTCTTCTGCCGCTAGGTGCTTCAGATGTTCATCTAATAAAGTCTGTGCTTCATAAAGCAGCGGCTCAAACGCAGTACGTACATCGGTAGTAATACGTGCTCTTTCTGGTATGACGTTTATTAGATTGGGCCACACCTCAGTTACACCCACTGTTGTACGTATCTGAGGCATTTTTTTGGTAAGCTCACGCAAAAAGTGGTTCACACAGGCAGCTACAAAACCAGCGTCATGCCGCATGCCCATGGGCGTAGTACCTGCATGGTTGCTTGTTCCTTGAATAAGGTACTCTGTCCAGTATATGCCTTGCACCTTGTTTACTGCCCCAATCTGTACGCCTTCTTTTTCAAGCACAGGCCCCTGTTCAATATGTAACTCTACAAAACTGTGCAGGGGCACCTCTGCAAAATTGTCGGTACCAGCATAGCCTATGCGTTGAAGCGCCTCTCTAACAGTGGTGTTTGTACCATCAATAGCTGTGGCAGCCAAAGCATCTTCCACGGCCAACTGCCCACTCCACACAAGGCTGCCCATCATATCAGGCACATACCTAACGCCCTCTTCATTCGTGAAATTGGCTATACCCACCGGTAACTGGGTGGTGAGGTTGTTTTCATGTAGTACGGTCAAGGCTTCAATGGCCGCAACTATGCCCAGGCTGCCATCAAACAAACCTCCGGTGCCTACTGTATCTAAATGTGAGCCAGTAAGCACCACGGGGCCTTGGGTTTTGCCTGGTCGAATGCCCAGCATATTACCCACAGCATCAACTTTTAACTCCAGGCCTAGTTCAGCCAGCCAGCTTCTAAATAAATCACGGGCTTCTTTATCGGCATTACTCAATGCCAACCTGCAAACGCCACCGTTGGGCAGTGCCCCTATTTGCCCTAACTGTTCAAGGCGGCGTTGTAGTCGTTCTGGTACTATTGATAATGATTGCACAAACTACTAACCAACCATTGTGGGTATGGTTTAAAAAATTAACCATATAACGCCAATAACAATAAGGGCGGTTTTGGCAAGTAAATAAAATAGTTGATGCATGGAACAACAGCTTCTAAAATATATAATGCCATGTTAACAGCAGGTATGAATTTATTAGCGTTGTGACAACTTAAATGTGGTATGGGCTTCAACCATTATAGTCAAATCATACAACAGCAGGGGTACATTTGCAGTTTACCCCTTTTTAAATGGCTGTTGATAAACATATTTAAGGTATAGGGGCCAGAATTTTTCAATATTTGGTTATTTTGGTAATAATGTCTTGAATGTAGTTTGCTTGTACGGTTACGCCTGAGTTATCATAATGCCCATTTTTCAAACAAAAACATGTATTGAATCCAAAACATTTCAGTGGTTGTTGTCATCAGTACTCAGCCTGATCTGCCTGATATTGATTAGCCAACCTGCCTTTTGCCAACAACAGGCATGGCACTTTTATACCCCACCAGGCACTGAATCATTAGCCAAAAGAACCATAACGGCTGTTTTAAAAGACCAATACGGCTTTATATGGCTGGGCACCTTTGGGGGGCTGGCCCGCTATGACGGACACAACCTGCTTTGGTATACCAAACAAGATAGAACCGCCAACAGCCTCAGCAATAACATCATTACTAATATCATGGCCGATAGGCAAGGCAACTTATGGATTGCCACTCAGGCAGGCGGCTTAAACCATTTTAACGTACAAACGCAAAAGTTTACGCATTACCTGCACGAACCAGAAAACCCAAAGAGCCTAAGCAACAATGCCGTCTGGGCGCTTTATGAAGACAGCAAGGGACTTATCTGGTGTGGTACTATGGGCGGCGGGCTCAATAGCTTTAACCCTGCCACCAAACGGTTTACCCGGTACCAGCATAACCCCAATAACCATAACAGCCTTTCTGGTAATATTGTACGCTCTATCTATGAAGACGATCAAAACAACCTATGGGTAGGCACAGAGCAAAATGGCCTGAACCTGCTGCCTGCTGCTTATAGAGGAACCAAAAAGGTACAATTTAAACACATTACCTATTGTAATGATAGCCCCAACCCAAAATTGATAAAACACATCAGGGCCATCATTAAAGGTGTTGATAACCAATTGGTATTAAGCACCTTTGATGAGGGAATATTTCATTTAGATACAAAAAGCTATACTCCACAAAGGGTCTCAACCGATTCACTTTCAATAAACAATGCAACCCGTATAGGGCCTGGGCAAATGGGGCTTTGTACACAGCAGGGGCTATTTATGGCAACTAATCAACTGCCCTCCATACAAGCATCCCGAATATTCAAAAACCAAACCAACTTTTTGTATGCAGAAGACAATGAAAATATCTGGATTGGCTTTGAGGGTGGAGGCGTAAAAAAAGGCCGTTTGAAACAACCCTTCAGGCTTATTGACCATAAAAGCACCACACCAAAGCTTATTGCTCCACGTGTAAACAGCTTGATGCTGGGTAGTAATGGCAAAGTGTGGGCTGCTTCCTGGCCAGATGGGGGTGTGTCTATTCTGGATTTCAACCAGAACACCGCAACACAGCTCAGCTATCAAGACCCAACCTATCAGGGCATGATCAGTCCTTCTCCTACTGGCCTTTTTCAAGACTCTCAAGGCCTCATATGGGCTGGCAGTTGGGGCGATGGTGCCACCGTGTTCACCCCACAGAGTACTGACTACCAAAAATTTACCCATAACCCGAATGATACCAACAGCATACCCAACAAAATTGCGCGTACTTTTACTGAAGATGGCCAGGGTAACATTTGGTTAGGCACTGAGTCTGGTCTGGCCGTATTTAACCGCAACACCCAAACATGGACGCGCCACCTCACTGACCTGGCAAAACACCCAGGCCTGGATGACCTGCGGGTACAACCGGGCACCCTCAAGGCAGACAGCCTGGGTTATATCTGGTTTGGCACCTTTTCTGGTGGGCTGGTAAGGTATAACCCTGAAAACCAAAGGGTAACCTGCTGGAAGCACCAGCCCAATGATACCACCAGCCTAAGCGGCAATGCAGTTACAGTTTTGTTTTGGGATAGCCGCGCCACCCTTTGGGTAGGCACCTACGGCAACGGGTTAAACAAGGTAATTAAAACGGATTCAATCGGAAACCCACTTGCCTTTAAGCAATATAAAACCCAGCATGGCCTGCCCAATGAAGTGCTTGTGGCCATGGAAGAAGATGATAAAAACAGACTTTGGCTTGGCACTAACAATGGCATTGCCTGCTTTATTCCTGCTACAGAACAGTTTATTCACTTTGATGCTACTGACAACCTGCAAAGCAGTGAGTTCAGGTTAGGCTCTGTTTTAAAACTAAATGATGGCCGCATTGCTTTTGGGGGTAACCTGGGCATGAACATTTTTCACCCTGACAGCATCCGTATTCTTCAACAAGAGTCGCCCGTTTACATCACGGGCTTTAAAAAGTTCAAC
>CAZXTW010000357.1:0-2635 GCA_964643525.1 uncultured Roseivirgaceae bacterium | reverse complement strand
ACTGAAACCATAACACTTGATTACCACGAGCATTACTTCACAATTAATTTTGCAGCATTAGATTATTACGACCCAACCAAAATTAAGTACAGGTATAGGCTAAAAGGCTTTGACCAACAATGGGTAGAAAGTGGCGCACGCAACTTTGCCAGTTACACCAACCTTGATGGGGGTGTCTATACCTTTCAGGTTATTGCAACAAATAGCAACGGCATATGGAACACGAAAGGAGCCGAACTGCAAATTGTTATTGTACCCCCATTCTGGCAAACGCAATGGTTTTGGCTTATCAGTATCATCTGTATAGCAGTTTGCATCCTTACCCTAATCAGTATAAGAGAAAACACACATAAACAAAGAAACCAAAAGCTGCAAAATGAAATTGAGGTACGAAACCGTATGCAGCAAGATAAAGAAAAACTCATTGAAGAACTGGAAGGAAAAAATGCGGAGCTTGAACGATTTAACTATACCGTTTCACATGACCTTAAAAGCCCGCTGGTTACTGTAAGAGGTTTTATTGGCACCATTAAAAGAGACCTTAAAAACGGACGTTATGACCGTATTGCAAATGATATGGGTTTTATTGACCAGGCTGCCAATAACATGGCAGAGTTACTTGATGATTTGCTGGAGCTTTCGCGGGTTGGGCGTATCGTAAATCAACCTGAGTGGATCAATGCCGGTTTACTTGCCCAACAGGCAGCAGAACTGTTACAGGGGCAACTCATATCAAGCAATGCCCAATTGACTATTAAACCCAACCAACCCAACATTTGGGGTGATAAAAAGCGATTGTTAGAGGTATATCAAAACTTAATAGAAAATGCCATTAAGTTTGCACAACCAAGCCAAAAACCCGTCATTGAAGTAGGAACTATCATGAATACCAATGAGGTTGTCTGCTTTGTAAAAGACCAGGGCATTGGTATCCCCCCTGCTTACCACGATAAAATATTTGGCCTGTTTGATAGGCTGGATGACTCAATACCCGGCACTGGTGTGGGCCTTGCCTTACTAAAACGAATTATAGACCTGCACCATGGCCGTTTATGGGTTCAATCAAACGGAGTTAATGGCCAGGGCAGCACTTTTTACTTTAGTTTACCAATACCCCAAAACGCTAATTCAGCACCCACGCCACGCTCAGCAGACCATCAGACTGAGCAGGTAAAAACAATTTGATTTTCTTTTATCATACTATGAATAACCTTATACTTGTTAATATAATTAAATCAATAGTTTTCATTCTTTTTTTAATGCCAACCCTATGAAATCACAGCTGGTTCATTCCCGCCGGTTTCTGCGATTCTCATGTATCCTTCTGGTATGCTCTTTTGTTTTATACGGATGCCTGGAAGAAATACAAGACCTCGACAATGTAAACCCGGTAGTGCTCACGCCACAAGTAGCCATTCCCCTGGCCTCATCTACCTTTGGCATAGAAGAGTTTTTGCAGAGCTCTGAAAGCGAAAGCATCATACAAGCTGATGCTGATGGCTTTGTCACGCTCTTTTTCAGTGAAGATGTCATATCTCAAAATGCAGCAGAGCTCTTTACCATTCCAGACCAAAGGTTTGCAACCGCTTACGAAGTGCCCCCTGGCCTTGTAACGCCCGTACCCATTACTGCGGCTGTACCCGTTTCAGAAGAGTTTTCTCTTAACTTTAATACTGACAATGCCGAAGAGCTAGACTCTGTAACTGTAAGAACTGGCCGTTTAAGCATTATTGTTGAATCAAGCTTCAGGGCAGACGGTGACGTTACGCTTACCATACCTGCTATAAAAGACAACGGCACACCTATACAGGTACCACTAAACTGGCAGTTTGAGGGCTTTTTGCCCATAACACGCGTAGCCAACAGAGCATTAGACGGGCTAACCATTGACCTGACGGCCTCATCATTTCAAACCAATACCTTCAATTTTGACCTTGACGGAACGCTTACCTTTAACAACACCATCGTAACTGATAATGACGAGATCAACATTACCATACAAATGTTTGACTTACAGTTTAATGGTGTTTTTGGCCTGTTGACCACCAGAGACATTGGCTCTGAAAGCGACACTGTGAACATCGATATTTTCGAGAATATTGAAAACGGGTCATTTGTGCTTGAAGAGCCCATTGTTCGTTTGGTGTTTGACAACAGCTTTGGCACCCCTTTAGGGGTTGACCTTGACCAATTCATAGCAACAAGCAATACTGGCAATGTAGAACGGCTTACCGGCCAGGTGGCTAATGAAATACAAAACCTGGCCTTTCCGGCGCTTAACCAGGTGGGGCAAAGTGTGCAGAGTACCATTGAGCTAAACAGCACCAACTCAAACATCAGAGATTTGCTGGCCATTTCTCCGCAGTCATTAATTTACTCTATCAATGGCATCATTAACCCTCAGGCACTTACCAGCAAAAGCTTTGCGCTTGATACCAGCCAGATAGACCTGCTTATTGAAGCAGAACTGCCATTATTTGGCACGGCCAATAACCTGACCTTACGCAACAGTTTTGACTTTGACGGTGCTGATTTAGATGATGTGAAAGAGCTTGTGTTTACCTTTAACTCATCAAACGGCTTCCCGCTAAACCTGGGTATCCAAACCTATTTTCGCGATGCTGATAGTGTAATC
>CAZXTW010000356.1:0-6595 GCA_964643525.1 uncultured Roseivirgaceae bacterium | reverse complement strand
TGGTTGGTGGTGCCGGTGAAGATACCATTCTGGCCAGGGTAGGTGAAGGTATTGTAACCTCAATTGGTTCTGCCAACACCCATAAAGACGTACTTGAAAACCCTGACAAAATTAGTAAACTGGTTTTGCAGCGTGGCCTTGATGCAGGTACTGCTTTTGAGATACTATCTATTGATATTGCCGACGTTGACGTGGGTACCAACATTGGTGCCAAGCTACAGATTGACCAGGCCAGTGCTGACCTTAAGGTAGCAGAGGCCAAAGCTGAAGAGCGCCGGGCTATGGCCGTTGCCCATGAGCAGGAAATGAAGGCCAAATCGCAAGAAGCACGCGCTAAGGTAATTCTGGCTGAGGCAGAAGTGCCCCAGGCCATGGCCGAGGCATTCCGTTCTGGTAATATGGGTATTATGGATTACTACAAAATGAAGAATATACAGGCCGATACTGACATGAGAGACTCTATTGCCGGTACCAGCAGCAGCACCCAAGGTGATGAGAAAGACGGTGAATAGTGACGGCTAGTTAAAATAATTCCTAACCATAAACAGGCCTGCTTCAATTATGAGGCAGGCTTTTTTTTATTCAATTACCTCTGTTTGGCTGGGTAAAGCAGCTAGAAATAAGTTGCGGCAGGGCACGTAAGCCAGTTGCTGGTAGGCTATAGGTAGCACAGTAATGCCGTACCTGTCTAACACCCCGTATTTACCCTTCCACCGCACAATATACAGGGTGCCTGCTGTTTGTATGTGCTGGTAGCGTGGCTTAAACACCTCATACCCGGCAGCATTAATAAGGCAGTATTTGCCATTTTGTTTGCCAATGTACATCAGCTGGTTATCGCCAGCAGGTAGTATTTGCTCGTAGGCTACAGGTGTGCTTATTTCCCCTTCTGGTGTTATAACCCCGTACCGGTTACCCTGCCTTACTCTAATTACGCCAGAGGGTAGCACCAGTACTTCATCATACAGGGGCTGGATAATAATTCGTTCTTTCTGGTCAATAAGGCCCCATTTCCCTCTGATTTGTATAGGGGCCCTGCCTGCACTGTATAGCCCCACACTATCGTACCGGTAGGCTATAATCAGCCTTCTTTGTGGGTCAATAAAGCCATACTTACCACCTTTTTTAATGCCAATCATGCCTTGGCGTGCGGGTAATATGCGTTCGTACCCATCGGCAAAGGGCACAATGGTTTTGCCCTGGCTGTTGATCAGGGCAGCCAGCCCATTTCTGATAAGCTCACACTGGCCGGTAAGTGAGTCATAATGCAGGGCATCCATTTCTGTAGCGGCCAGCTGTTGCCCATAATGGTTGCGCAGGCCATATTGTTGGTAGCGGGTGGTTTCTAAATACCCCAATGGGTGGGGGCTAAGCTGGTGGTCGCTGGTGTATTTTACCAGCTCTTGCGGCGTAACTAAATGTGTTTGAAAGCCTGATGGCATGAGTAAAAACGGGCCATTACCCCAAGTTAGGTTGGGTTGGTTGGGCCTGGGCCTGATGCGCCACTGGCCGTTAATGCCAATTAGCCCACGGTCGCCATGAAAGCTAACTAGGGCACCTTTTGGGGTAAACTGCCCGGCTTCTTCAAACTGGCAGTTGATTACTTCATTGCCGTTGCCATTGAGGTAACCCCACAGGCCGTTACGTTGCACGGGGTACCTGTCTAGCTTACCTGATCCCACGACCCTATAAGTGGCTGTGTTATTTCTTGGGCCAGCATGGGGCCATACCTGCCACTGCATACCTCTTTTATTATAGGTGCCTGCAAAAATCAAGTCAGTTGTTATCAAAACCGTATCATACCTGAAGGGCACTACCATGCTGTTTTCAGGGCTAATTACCCCAAATTTGCCTTTTGTTTTTGCCACTACCAGCTCATGGGCCAGGTGCACTACTGAGGTGTCATTTTTACCAGCCAGCAGGTTGTCAGCTTCCGTTACCCAACGCGTGGCACCATTGGCCGTTGCCAGGTAGGTGCCATCACAAAGCATGTTTACATTTTCATAAAAGAGGGCACTAAGCTGCTGGCTGCTGCTGTCAAGCGTTTGCCATGTTGTAAACGTGGTAGCTTCTACATTGCCATTGGGTGTAAGCCGCATGCTTTGGTAGTGGTGTGGTAGCCTTTGCTTGCCGGTGCTATTCAACACCAGGGCTGCCCGCCCATGTTGCCAGGTTTGGCTATACTGGTTGTTCAGGTATTGCACGCTATCTAACTCAAACACACTAAACGGCTGGCCTTGATTACTAAATAAGGCAACCCGGTTGGCATGGTTGGTTACTGCAAACTGGCCCGATGGTAATTTTTTGATGCGCTTATAGGCTACCGGTATCAACTCTCCATCGGCATTTAAAATGCCGTAGTTTAACTTGCTGCCTTCAATCAAGGACACGGCTATTGTGTTGCCCTCTGCATCCATTGAATTGTACTGAAACTGAACCACAACACGCCCTTGCGTATTCAGTAGGCCATGAACCCTTTTTTTGCTTGCTTGCTCTTCGTGGCTGGCCATAATCAGGTTGCCTTGAAATGGAGCCAGGTTAAGGTACACAGCTTTGGTAAGCCGTTTGTTTTTTACCGTTACCATACCCCAGCGTTTATTTTGCAGGTAACCAATTACCCCATCATATACATGAGTGGTGCCGTCGGCCCAACCCAGCGCTTCATACTCAGGCGGGATTACCTCGTTGCCTTCAGCATCTGTAAGGCCCTGTTTGTTATTGCGGGTAATGATTTGCCAGCCCTGGTTGGCAGCAGTAGCCCTTGACATGGGGGTAAGTAAAAATAAAAAGAGTAAAACCAACGGCACGTATACAGTCTTCATAGTAGGGTCTGGTACTGGGCAAAAGCCAAAAATAAAAAAGCCAACAAATAATGCTGGCTTTCATGCTTATATAGTTTTAGTAAATTATTGCTTGGCGGGTTCCTGCTCAAGGTTAAAAAGGTCGTTCAGCACGTCAATAAGTGTTTCTGCTTCTCCTCTTTTGCAGGCAGCTTTTAATTGCAGCACAGGTAGTTTAATTACCTTTTGCATCATGCCTTTTGTAATTTTATCTACCACCTGATACTCTTCATTGTTCAGTGTTTTCAGGTAGCGGGCCATTTCCTGCTTTCTAATGTCTTCTAAGGCATTTTTAAGCTTGTGAATGGTGGGCGAAACCTCCATTTCTTTAGCCCAGCCGTCAAAATCGGCCATGGCATCAGCAATAATGGCTTCTACTTGTGGCACAGCGGCCAGGCGACTGTTCAGGGCTTCGCTGGCTCTGCTTTGTATTTTATCGATGTTGTACAGCAGTATGCCTGGTACATCTTCAATATCTTCGGCAATGCTGCGCGGCACGCTCAGGTCAATGAAATACTTATATGATAAAACCTCTTCTTTCTCTATTTGTGCCTTGGTAATGATGGGCTGTTGCACAGATACAGAAGAGATAACCACGTCAAAATCAAGGTAGCTGTTTACCGCAGCATCAAAAGGCATAGAAGCAAAGCCGCATTCATTGGCCAGTGCATCTGCCTTGGCGGCCGTACGGTTGCTAATGGTTACCCCTTGAAAACCTTTTTCAGACAGGTTCAAGCACAACTCTTTGCCAATTTCGCCTAACCCAAGTATCAAAATGGTTGGGTTGTCCATATGGTTGGCAAAGCTTTCAACCAGCCCGGTAGCTGCATATGAAACCGAAGCGGCGCCATCGCGAAAGGCAGTTTCCTGTACCACACGTTTGTTGGTAAAGAAAATGGTGTGGAGCAAACGGTGCAGAAATGGGCCAGCCAAGTCTTCATCTGCAGTCCATTGGTAGGCTTGCTTTACCTGGTTGGTAATTTGCATATCGCCCACTACCTGTGATTCAAGCCCCATGGCTACCCTAAACAGGTGGGTCACAGCCTGCGCAGCATCATCAATAAATAAAAAGTGCGATCTGATGGTCTCAATGTCTTTGATGTGGCGCTCCTGTGCCAGAACCATCAAAATTTCTTGTGCGTGGTTAGCAGTAGAACAATAGTAGAACTCCGTTCTGTTACAGGTAGAGAGAATAAATAACTCATTAAGGCCAGTAATGGCCCTCAGTTGAGCTAAGATGCGCTTTGTGCTCCCTTCGTTAAGAGCTACAGCCTCTCTAACTTCTACTGGTGCATTTTTGTAATTTAGACTTACGGCTTTAAAGGTCTGCATAGATATTTTGATGCTGCGGCAAAAATAATGGTTATTACATTTAATCAAAAACGTGAAGGTTAATAGCTGCTATTTATAATTCCTATAAATATTACATGGTTCTCTATTAATCTTCGAATCTGCTTCAAAACTACCAACAACCCCATATTAATAATATGATATAGATCATTATTGTTTGAAGGTACTATTTTTTACTTTACAGAAATTTAAAATCCCTGTATGTACAAGTGGCTCAGCAGGCTCATCTGGCAGTATTTTGGCTTTTCAAAAACTGAAACTAATGGTTTTATAGTGCTCATGGCCATTGTACTGCTGTTGCTTTTAATGCCAATAATTTTCAAGTTCTGGGCCCAGGCCCCGCAAATTACAGCTGATGGCCGTGCCGATAGTTTAAGAGCCCGGTTAGAGCACCAACTGCAATTGCTGCAACAGCCAGATTCAACGCCGGCGCCTTTTGCTTTTAACCCAAACAAAAGCCCTTATGACACCCTGGTGGCTGTTGGTATACCACAGTATTTGGCCCGGCGCATTGTAAACTACCGCAACAAAGGCGGCCACTTTAAACAACCGGAAGATCTTAAACGTATTTATGACTTTCCAGATAGTTTGTACCAGCGCCTGCAGGCCTATATTGTTTTACCCCCACCACCCAGTACTAAATATACTGCCCAGTACAGGCCAAGGCAGGGGTTTAACAACCAACCAGCGTACCAGCCAACTGGTTTTGACACTGCGGCCAGTTTTTCAACAAGGCCCCGCCAACGCTGGCAACCCAAACCTTTTGATATTAACCTGACCGATACAGCATCGCTCATGGCTATTTACGGCATAGGCCCTGGCTATAGCAGGCGCATTATGAAATACCGTGCACGCCTGGGTGGTTTTATCAGCACTGACCAACTTGCAGAGGTTTGGGGCATGCCTGATAGCACGGTGCAGGCCGTACAGGCACTTACTTTTGTAGCCTCAGGCTATGTGCCTCAGCAAGTTAGCGTCAATACTGACAGTGTAGCCCTGCTGGGCCAACACCCTTACATACCGTACGCGCTTGCAAAAGTAATGGTTGCCTATGGCCAACAACATAATGGTTATGATTCATTGGTGCAGCTCAAAAACATTCATATCATGACCGACAGCCTTTTTGACAAAATGTATCCGTACCTCAAGCTGTGACATTTTGCAATTGCCCCCAGTGTTGTATATTAACAACAGTATCTGCTTTAGGCCACCGGTTGGTTAAGGCAATAGCAACCAATTAAGCACAGCCCTTACATGGAACAATTGTTGAAGTCTTATATGAGGCGGTTAACCAATTTGGCAGGTAATAACCGCTCGTTATTGTTGTTGAGGCTTATTTCTGACCAGTTTATTGACCTACACGCCTTTGACTTTTTAATGAACAAGCCTTCGTTTCATATTATTGAAGAGCTGATTGCCCAACGTTCAAGCATTTCGTTATGCCGCCACCTTGACAGTCGCGACGAAAATAATAATCAGGTAAGCAGGCGTTTAAAAAAGATTAAGCGCATTGAAAAGTATATTTATGATGAGCGCGGCTCTAAAGACCTGTATGTTGGCTGGCCCTTTGTAAAAGGGAAGTTTGCTGATGGTACGTTAGTGCGTTGCCCCCTGTTGTTTTTTCCTGTAGAGCTGCATGAAGATAAAACCGAGTGGAAGCTGAAGCTGCGCAAAGAGGTAAACCTTACCTTGAATAAAACATTTTTACTTGCCTATTATTATTATAATCAGGTTACGCCAGATGAAGACCTGGTAGAACGCGTAATTGATGATTTTGATAAAGACAGCCGTATTTTCAGAACCAGCCTGTACTCATTGTTTAAGGACAGCACCGTAGAGCTCAATTTTAACCAGGAAGTGTTTACTGACACGTTGGTCCATTTTAAGAATTACAAAAAAGCCACCTTTAGTGAAGAGCAAAAAGATGGTAAGCTTAAGCTTTACCCTGAGGCAGTGTTGGGTATTTTTCCGCAGTCGGGCTCTTACTTAGTGCCAGATTATGTGCACCTGCTTGAGCAAGACAATACTAAAGACTTAGAAGACTTTTTCTTAAGCAGAACCCGCCAGGAGCAGAACCCAGAACAAACGAATAACCGCTTCAGGTTTATTAAGAATGTGGTAGAGGAACAAACGTTTACCCCCTTTAAGATGGATGCCTCTCAAGAGAATGTGCTTAAAGCGGCTAAACAGGGCTATTCATTGGTGGTACAGGGCCCTCCGGGTACAGGTAAATCACAGCTAATCTGTAACCTTGTGGCTGATTATATAGCGCGTGGCAAACGCGTATTACTGGTATGCCAGAAAAAAGCAGCACTTGATGTGGTGTATAACCGGCTCAAATCGAAAGATATTGACGACTTTGTGGCCCTGGTGCATGATTTTAAGAACGACAGGAAGAATATATA
>CAZXTW010000355.1:0-6611 GCA_964643525.1 uncultured Roseivirgaceae bacterium | reverse complement strand
TGACCACTTTATAAAATATATGAAAACCGATTTGACCCGGCTAAACGGGCGGCGGCAAACCCGTACTCGCGCCCTACAACTACAGGCACACGCCTATGCTGCCACCCTGCTGCAAGCTGCCCAAACCCAACAGCCATGATTTGCTGGGTAATTTATGACATTAAAGATGACAAGGCTCGCAACCGAGTAAACCGACACTGCAAAAATGCAGGCCTGTACCCGGTGCAGTATAGTACCTTTTTGGGTACCCTTGAGCCTACCCAGAAAGATACGCTGGAGCTACAGATAGCCCCCCTGATTGATGATGCTACTGATAAGGTATATATATTCCCGATGAGCCGCGATGAGCTTGACCAAACGGTAACTATGGGCATTGCATTGGATAAAAAGTTGATTGCTGGCGAAGTGGCAGCCCTGTTTTTTAGAAGAGAATAGACTTTGATGAATAGCATGAAAATTAGCCTTACCCCCTCGCACCTGATACAGTACCTGTACTGCCCCCGCCACATTTGGTTTGAAGAGGTGCTGCACCTGCCCCAGTATGAAGAAAAAGAGCACAAGGTGCAGCTGGGCCGGGAGGTGCACACCAAAAAGCTTGAACAGAACAAAAGCTACCTGCGCCAAAGTATTGGGGCCACAGCCAAAGCCCTTGACCAGCCTCTGGCCCATACGCTAACCGACCCTGCCACGGGGCTAGAGCTGGAACTGCGCGGCCTGGTAGATGAGGTGCTGACCCTGGCCGATGGCACCTATGCCCCCCTTGATTATAAGTTTGCCAGGTATGATGATAAAAAGCAGGTGTTTCAAACCTACAAAACACAACTGCTGTGCTATGCCTGGCTTATACAGGGCTGCTACCCAGGGGCGCAGGTAACGCGTGGTTATATTGTATATACCCGCAGTAAAAACTATTTAAAAGAGGTGCCAGTGACAGAAAAAGGCCTGCAGCTGGTGCCCAAAACAGCCCTGGCCATTGCCCAGGTGGTACAGAACAATGCTTACCCGCCAGCTACCAAGGTAAAGCCGCGCTGCAAAACCTGTACCTACCGCAATGTATGCACCCTGTAGGGGGCAAGTTTTTCAAACAGGGGCTTTCAATTATCAATACTTTTCATTTACATTTGCGGCGTATGATAACGCAACAGCACCCATACGCCGCTATTTTTTTACATGCACACCTGCATGCCTGCCACCATGCCTCTTAAGGGGCATTATTATACCATATTATCCGTATTGTTCCGTTTGGGAACACCCTGCCGCAGCAACAACTGCCGGGGTAATGCTGTAGTTAATCTATACCTTCAATCTAAACACACCACCTAAATCAATATGAAAACTGTTTTGCGCCTGGCCGTACAGAAATCGGGCCGCCTTAGTGAAAGTTCGTTGGCCCTGATCAGAGAATGTGGCATTAAGTTCAGCCCTACCGGCAAAGGCAAGCTCATGACCAGAGCGGCCAACTTCCCCCTGGAGTTGCTGTTTTTGCGTGATGACGATATACCCGGCTACGTGGCCGACGGTGTGGCCGACCTGGGCATTGTGGGCGAAAATGTAATGGTAGAAAAGAACAAGCATATTGCCACGGCCAAAAAGCTTGGCTTTTCTAAGTGTCGGCTGTCACTGGCCATACCCAAAGGTGAGACCTACAACGGCATTGATTATTTTCAGGGGGCCAGCGTGGCCACCTCGTACCCCCATATTTTAGAGCAGTACCTAAGCGGGCAGGGCGTAAAGGCAGATATTCATGAGATTAGCGGCTCGGTAGAGATAGCCCCCGGTATTGGTCTGGCCAAAGGCATTTGTGATATTGTGAGCTCAGGCAGCACGCTCATGAGCAACGGCCTGAAAGAGGTAGAGGTGGTGATGCGCTCTGAGGCAGTGATGGTGGCCTCGCCCAGCCTGAGTGATGAAAAACGAACCCTGCTTGACCAACTGTTGTTCAGAATAGACTCAGTACAAAATGGCAAAAACCATAAGTATGTGCTGCTAAATGCCCCCAATGAGGCCATTGAACGCATTATAGATATACTACCTGGCATGAAAAGCCCAACGGTCATGCCGCTGGCCTCGGCCGGGTGGAGCTCAATACATAGCGTAATGAAAGAAGATGAGTTTTGGGAGGTGATTGAAAGCCTGCGCGAAGCAGGGGCAGAGGGCATACTGATTGTGCCAATTGAAAAGATGATATTGTAATGCAACTGATAGAAGACCCCAGGCGCAAAGACTGGCCTGCCCTGCTGGCCCGCCCCACGCAAGACTTTAGCCAGATTGTAAAGATTGTTAAGCCTATAGTAGATAAGGTGCGCCGCACTGGCGACAGGGCTCTGCTGCATTATGCCGCTGAGTATGACCATGTGCAACTGCAACAGGTAAAGGTTACTGAAGCAGAGGTTGCCGCTGCCGAAGGCCAGGTAAGCGATGAACTGAAAAGGGCTATTGCCCTGGCACAAAAAAATATTGAGGCTTTTCACACTAAACAGCGTACGCCAGAGCTGGTGGTAGAAACCATGCCCGGCGTGGTATGCCGCCGCCGCAGCGTGCCCATTGAAAAGGTAGGGCTGTACATACCGGGTGGCACCGCCCCCCTGTTTAGTACAGTGCTGATGCTGGCCGTGCCTGCCAGGCTGGCTGGCTGTAGTGAAATTGTGTTGTGCACCCCCCCCGGTAAAGACGGCACAGTGCACCCCGCCATACTGTATACCGCCGCCCAGGTAGGCGTAACCACCATTATTAAGGCGGGTGGGGCACAGGCCGTGGCTGCCATGGCCTTTGGTACAGAGTCTGTGCCGCAGGTATATAAGCTGTTTGGGCCCGGCAACCAGTTCGTTACGGCGGCCAAGATGCTGGCCATTGAAGAGGGTGTGGCCATTGACATGCCCGCAGGCCCCTCAGAACTGGCCGTTTATGCTGACGAAACCGCCAACCCTGATTTTGTGGCGGCCGACCTGCTGAGCCAGGCCGAGCATGGGGTAGACAGCCAAGTGGTGCTGGTCAGTAAAGAAAAAGCCACCATTAAGGCCATTATGAAGGCCATTAACGGGCAGGTGAAAGCCCTGCCCCGCAAACATATTGCCGAGAAGGCACTGGAAAACAGCCGCGCTTTTTTGGTTGATAAGAAGAAGAAGGCCATTGCCCTGATTAATGAGTATGGCCCTGAGCACCTGATACTAGCCGTAGACAATGCCCGTGAAGTGGCCGACCAGATTGTGAACGCGGGCTCTGTGTTTATTGGGCACTACACGCCTGAGTCAGTAGGCGATTACGCCTCTGGCACCAACCACACGCTGCCTACCAACGGCGCGGCCAAGGCCTTTAGCGGGGTTTCATTAGATAGTTTCATGAAAAAGATCACTTTTCAGGAGCTAACGCCCGAAGGTATACAGGGCTTGGGGCCGGCAGTAGAGCAAATGGCCGAGGCCGAGCAGCTAATGGCCCACAAAAATGCAGTGACACTGCGCCTAAACCAGTTGAGCCATGTTTGACCTGAACCGACTGCTGCGGCCCCACCTGCAGGGGCTGGTACCGTACAGCTCGGCCCGTGATGAGTATACCGGGCACGAAGGGGTGTTTTTAGATGCCAATGAAAACGCCCTGGGCAGCGCCACCACAGACTTGTTTAACCGCTACCCTGACCCTTACCAGCGGCAGGTAAAGCAGCAGCTGGGTGCCATTAAGGGCATAGACCCCGCTCATATAATTATGGGCAACGGCAGCGATGAGGTGATAGACCTGTTGTTCAGGGCCTTTTGCCGCCCCGGTATTGACAGTGTGTTAACTATGCCCCCTACCTACGGCATGTACCAGGTTAGTGCTGATATTAACAATGTGGCTGTGAAGGCCGTACCCCTAACAGCCAACTACCACATTAACACGCCCGCTGTGCTGGAAGCCCTGACCCCAGAGGTGAAGCTGGTGTTTGTTTGCTGCCCCAACAACCCAACAGGCAATACGCTAAACCATAACGATATTATGGCCATTGTTAATGGCTTTGATGGGCTGGTGGTAATTGATGAGGCTTATATTGATTTTAGCGCACATGCCAGCTTTGTGCAGCAGGTGCCGCAGCACCCCAACCTGGTGGTGATGCAAACCTTTAGTAAGGCCTGGGGCATGGCCGCCCTGCGCCTGGGCATGGGCTATGCTTCTGCTGAAATTGTACAGGTACTGAATAAAATTAAGCCCCCTTATAATATTAATGGGCTTACCCAGCAAATGGCGCTTGAAGCCCTGGCCCAGGTAAGCAAAAAAACCGATATGGTGCGGCAAATAGTGGCCCTGCGCCATGACATGGCCCAACAGCTGGCCGCCCTGCCTATGGTAACCAGCGTGCACCCCTCTGACACCAACTTTTTGCTGGTGCAGGTGGGTGATGCCCAGGGCCTGTATGATTACCTGGTAGAACAACGTATTATTGTACGTAACAGAAGTCGTGTAACTTTGTGCGACGGCTGCCTGCGCATTACCGTAGGCACCCCAGAAGAAAACCAAATTTTGCTGAACAGCCTGACAGCTTTTACCCCCGTAAGTAGCCCCGACCTATGAAGAAAGTGTTATTTATTGACCGCGACGGCACCATTATTAAAGAGCCAGTAGAAGACCAGCAGGTAGACAGCCTGGAGAAGCTGGAGTTTTTGCCAGGTGCCATTACCAACCTGCGCAGAATTGCCGATACTACTGATTATGAGCTGGTGATGGTAACCAACCAGGACGGGCTGGGCACGGCCTCATTCCCGGAAGATACGTTCTGGCCTGCCCATAATAAGATGATGAAAACCCTTGAAGGGGAGGGCGTAAGCTTTGCGTCAATACATATTGACCGTACTTTTGAGCATGAAAAGGCCGATACGCGCAAGCCCGGCACAGGCATGCTGGTGAAGTACCTGGCCGGTGGGTATGACCTGACCAATTCTTTTGTGATAGGTGACCGGGCCAGTGATGTTGAGCTGGCCATGAACCTTGGCGCACAGGCCATTTATATTGGTGAAGAGCCCAATGAAGATGCGGCCCTGACTACCACCAGCTGGGATGAGGTTTTTACATTTTTGCAGCTGCCCCCACGGGAGGCCTCCGTCCGGCGCACCACCAAAGAGACTGATATTTTAATAGAGCTGAACCTTGACGGCCACGGCACCACTGAAATTGATACAGGCATTGGCTTTTTTGACCATATGCTAGAGCAGCTGGGCAAGCACAGCGGCATTGATTTAGTGGTTACGGTTGAGGGCGACCTGCATATTGACGAACACCATACCATTGAAGATACTGCCCTGGCCCTGGGTGAGGCTTTTGGTAAGGCCCTGGGCGATAAAAAGGGTATAAACCGTTACGGCTTTTTGCTGCCCATGGATGAGGCCCTGGTACAGGTAGCACTTGATTTTAGCGGCCGGCCATGGCTGGTGTGGGAGGCTACCTTTACCAGAGAGAAGGTAGGCGATATGCCCACTGAAATGTTTATGCACTTTTTTAAGTCGTTTTCTGACAGTGCCCGCTGCAATATTAATATCAAGATTGAAGGCGATAATGAGCACCATAAAATAGAAGCAGCCTTTAAGGCTTTTGCCAAGGCCATTAAAATGGCCAAGCAACGCAACCCCAACGAAATGGACGTACTGCCCACTACCAAAGGTACCCTGTAACCACATACCTGTGGTAACCAGCCAGGCCCACTTTAATTAAACTGTAGCGGGTGGTTTGCTGGTTGCCTGTTGGTTGGGTTTTACTATTTTTGTGCCATGGCCGAGCAGATACTCATTATTGATTTTGGCTCGCAATACACACAGTTAATTGCCCGCAGGGTGCGGGAGCTGAACGTTTATTGTGAGATACACCCCTACAACCATTTGCCTGAACCTGTAAACGACATCAAGGGCGTAATACTTTCAGGCAGCCCCTGCTCTGTACGTGATGAGGGTGCCCCTGATATTGACCTGAGTGCCTACAGGGGCAAGGTGCCTGTACTGGGTATTTGCTATGGGGCACAGCTCATTTCACACCAGGAAGGGTGCTTTGTGCTGCCCTCTGAAATCAGGGAGTATGGCCGCGCCCGCCTGAGTAAGGTAGACAGCCACCATGACCTGCTGAAAGAGATTAGCCTGGATAGCCAGGTCTGGATGAGCCATGGTGACACAATTGCCCAGCTGAATGACCGCTTTGAGGTAATTGCCAGCACGGCTGATGTAGATGTGGCTGCCTACCACGTACTGAACGAACCTACGTTTGGCCTGCAATTTCACCCAGAGGTAACCCACAGTGAAGAAGGCAAGATTATTCTGCGCAATTTTGTAGTGCATATTTGTGGCTGCGCACAAGACTGGACCCCCGATATTTTTGTTGAAAGTACCGTATCAGCCCTGCAGGCACAGCTGGGTAACGACAAGGTGGTGATGGGCCTTAGCGGCGGGGTAGACAGCTCAGTGGCGGCTATTTTAATACATAGGGCCATTGGTAAAAACCTGCACTGCATTTTTGTAGATAACGGCCTGCTGCGCAAAAATGAGTTTGAACAGGTGCTGAAAAGCTACCAGAATATAGGTTTGAATATTAAGGGGGTAGATGCCCGCAAGGTGTTTTACGATGCCTTGAAAGGCGTAACCGAGCCAGAAGCCAAACGC
>CAZXTW010000354.1:0-6634 GCA_964643525.1 uncultured Roseivirgaceae bacterium | reverse complement strand
ACGGAATCTGCATCGGCAAACGCCTTGACCATCAACGCTGCAAACTCGGCGCGGGCGAGATTGACTTCCTGGGTGATGAGATAGATGAAGACGACCTGTTTGCCAACCCCAATGAAGATGCCTTTGTGCGTAGCCGCCTGGCCCTGATGGGCATTACCCAAACGCTGCGCCTGAACAAGAATACGTTTATTAAGAATGCCATTGGCTACAGCACCAACCGTACTGATTTTGACCAGGATAACCTGATTAGAGATGAGGCCGGCAACCAGATAGGAAAGTACCGAGCCACTATGGTAGAAGATAATGAAAGCCGCTATTCATTTTCGACACAGCTCAATACCAAGTTCAGCGCCAGGGCCAGCCTGCGTGCCGGTGCTCTGGTAGAAAGCTACCAGCTTGATACTGACGTGTTGGACCGTGACAACCGCCCCACCGGGCAGATACCTGACAATGACAACGACGGGGTACCCGATTTTTTTATACCCGTACGCAACGAGAATACCACCTTTGCGCTGTGGCAACCTTATGTACAGGGCGAGTATAAGTTTACTGATGAGTTTAGCATTACCGGCGGGGTACATGCCCAGTACCAGGATATTAATGACGATTTTGTGGCTGAGCCGCGCCTGGCTGCCAGCTGGCAGTTCAGGCCCAACCAGCGCCTGAGCGTGGCCTATGGCATGCACTCGCAAACGGTGCCCTTCCCTATTTTATTTTTGAATGAAGAAACTACCACCGGTGTGTTTGAGCAAACCAACCTTGACCTGGGCTTTATACGCAGCCACCATTATGTGGTGGGCTATGACCGCAAGCTGGGTGATGAGTGGCGGCTGAAGGCTGAATTGTATTACCAGGATTTGTTTGATATACCTGTTGAAGATGACCCCAACAGCTCGTACTCAGTGATTAATGAAGGAGGTGATTTTGTGTTTGACGAGCGGGGCTCGCTGGTCAATAATGGTACTGGCTATAATTATGGTATAGAGCTTACGCTAGAGAAGTTTTTCAGCAAGGGCTATTACGGCCTGCTTACCACCTCGTTGTATGAGTCGCGCTATGAAGGGGGCGATGGCATTGAGCGCAACACAGCATTCAATAATAACTACGTGGTAAACCTGCTGTTTGGCCGCGAGTGGAAGATTGGCAAAGAGAAGCGGAATGCGTTTACGTTTGACACCCGCTTCTCAAACTCGGGCGGCCGCCCTTATACGCCCATTGATGTGGCTGGCTCTATTGCCAATAATAATGACGAAGTGTTGTTTGAAGGCCTGGCTTATTCAGAACGTTTAGACCCTTATATGCGCCTTGATGTTAAGTTTGGTTTCAGGATTAACAGCAAGCGCAAGCAGATTTCACATCAGTTTTTTGTTGACTTACAAAACGTAACCAACACCACCAACCAGTTTACCCGCCGCTTTAACGAGGTAACACAACAGGAGAATGTGGTAGAGCAGATTGGCTTCTTTCCTGATATACTGTACCGCTTACAGTTTTAGGGCCGCCAGCCCGGTTACTTGAGTTGATTTCCAAAAAAAATCCCTACCGCTACCGGTAGGGATTTTTTTTGTATAGCTAATGATGGTATTAATTATTCATTAATAACTACTCATTATCTCACTTATCAATATTCTCAATATTCTGCTTAGGGGCCGGGAAGTTAGGGGCTATTTCAAGGGCCTGGTTAAAAAAGCCTTTGGCCCCTTCTTTATCGCCTTTGGCTTTGGCAATAAGCCCTTTCAGGTTCAGTATGCTGGCGTTCATGGGCACCTGCACCTGCTCGGTTTGTGATATGGGGAATGATAGCATAAACTCTTTGGCCTTTTCATTGGCCAGCACAATATCAGCATTGGTCAGCGCTGTTTCGTACTGCTGCAGGCTAAACTGCAAAAAGGTAATTTTGTACAGCGTGTTCAGGTCGTTGTTTTTGAGGTACAGCTTTTCGTAAGCTTCTAACGACTTATCACGCAGGCCCAGGTTTTCATAGCCAATCGCGCTTATTTCAAGGGCCGTTAAATCATCAGGGGCGGCGGCCAGTATGTCTTGCGAGATCAGCACCGCACTGGCATAGTTTTGCTGCTGTACGTAAATAATGGCCAGTGAGTCGGCCAGGTTTACATTATTCGGGTTAACCAGCATCATTTGGTACAGAGCCATTTTGGCAACATCTAAATCATTGTAGCGCACGGCGGTTCTGTACAGGCGCAGGTTTTTGTTAAACTCTACCTGCAATATGGCCTTTTGCTCTGGTGTAAGCTCCTTTGGTTCTTCAGGCTCTGGTTCTTGTGCAAAGGCAGGCACTATGGCCAGCAGTAAAGTTACAATCAATAAAAGCGTATTCTTCATAGGTTCTATTGTTTACTAGGGCCCACCGTTGGCTCATAGGCCCGGTATTGGTTGTCGGTGGGGTGTTCTTGTATGGTTTGTTTAACTTGTTCTACGGTATCTTCAATAATATGCAGGCCTTTTTGGGTGGCCTGCTGGCGCAGCAGCCCAAGCAGTTCAGCCCAGGTATTGCGTACCTGCCCTTCTAAAACGGCATCTTTCAGGGTATCTTTTAGCTCGCCTACGGTTTTTGAAGGCTCCAGGCCCAGCAGTATCATAATTTCATTACCCCCTATAACGGGGTTAAAGTTACGTATTCTGTCGCGCTCTTCAACCTGTGCAACCTTTTCTTCAACCTTATCAAAATTACGCAGGTAGCGCTTTACCTTATCGTGGTTTTTGCTGGTAATATCAGCCCGGCACAGCTTCATGAGCGCCTCAAGGTCATTGCCCGCTTCAAATATGAGCCGCCGCACTGCCGAGTCAGTAATTTCTTCTTTTACCAGAGCAATAGGCCGCAGGTGCAACCGCACCAGCTTTTGCACAAACTTCATCTTCTCGTTCATGGGCAGGCGCAACCGCCTGAAAATATGGGGCACCATGCGTGCGCCCTTATCTTCATGGCCGTGGAACGTCCACCCTTGCCTGGGGTCAAAACGCTTGGTGGGGGGCTTGGCAATATCGTGCAAAATGGCCGCCCAGCGCAACCACAGATCGCTGCTCATGCCTGCTACATTGTCTAAAACTTGCAGGGTATGAAAAAAATTGTCTTTATGGGCCCTTTTATCGCGTACCTCTACCCCATGCAGGGCCACCATTTCAGGAAAAAACTGGTGCAACAACCCGGCATGAAACAGCAGCTTAAAACCATATGAAGGGGTTTTGGCCAGTATAATTTTGTTCAGCTCGTCGCTAATGCGTTCTCTTGAAATAATTTCAAGGCGGGTGGACATGGCCGTCAGAGCATCAAAGGTATCAGGGTCAATATCAAAGCCCAGCTGGGTAGCAAAGCGCACGGCGCGCAACATGCGCAGGGGGTCATCAGAAAAGGTAATGCCCGGCTCAAGCGGCGTGCGAATCATCTTGCGCTGCAGGTCTTTCAGCCCGTCAAAGGGGTCAACCAAATCACCATAGGTGGCCTTGTTCAGGCTAATGGCCATGGCATTAATAGTAAAGTCGCGGCGGTTCTGGTCGTCGGCCAGGGTGCCGTTTTCAACAATGGGCTTGCGCGAGTTGCGCTGGTATGACTCTTTTCTGGCCCCTACAAACTCCAGCTCAAGGCCTTTGTACAGCAGCATGGCCGTACCAAAGTTTTTAAAGACTGATACCTTTACGTTGGGGCCAATGCGTTTGCCCACTGCCCTGGCCAGGGCAATGCCGCTGCCTACGCACACAAAGTCAATATCTTTGCTGGGCCGTTTCAATAGCAGGTCGCGCACATACCCCCCTATCACATAAGTATCAACCTCTAATGCTTCTGCACATTCGGCCACCAGGCCGAATACATCCAACTGCTGTAAAGTATCTTTAAAGTTCATCATTTACATAAACGGATAGCAAAAGTAGGCATAGGCAGTGAATAATGAATAATTAATGGCGAATAATCAACTTTTAGGGGCCTGGTGTGCAACTGGCACCTACAACGGCCAGCGGGCCGTGTGTATGGTGCTTAGCGTATCAATGGTTTCAGAGGTATTGATCCAGGCAAAATAGGCTGCCCCCTGGTATATGGCCAGCTGCGGAAAGCCCGCATGGCGGGCCTCACTGCTTTTGGCCACAGTAATTAACTGTTGCTGGCGGCCATTGCGGTGCACCAGCATGGCCTTTATATGGGTTTCACTGCCAACGGTGGCCATCCAGCTTACCACAGCCTGTTGCTCATTGAGCAGGGCCACATCTACCCGGCCCAGCGGGTTATGGTTGTCAATAATGATAGGCTCCTGAAAGGTTTGACCAGCATTGGCTGAAAAGGCCAGCTTTACACTGCCATACCCCCTGGGTGCAGTAAACCAGGCCACCGCAACGGTATTGTTGATGGCATCGGCCCTGGGGCCATTCACGGGGCAGCCGGCAATTTCCCAGCCATCATGTGCAACAGGTTCTGGGGCCGTCCACCGGCCATTCACCTGGCGCACAATGTATATGTCACGCACTTCGTCAGGGCTGCGGTCGCGGTACACAAATATGGGGCCCTGGCTGGTGTTGGCTCCGCTGGTTTGGCAACAGTCGCACACCCGGTGGTCAAGCTCTGTAGTATCAGTAATAGTACCATTAAGGTTGACCAGTGCCGTGCGCAGGGTCATGGCCCCCATACCGCCCCCGTCGTGGCTGTGCCCATCTATTTCAGCCCCGGTATAACGCCCGTCTAACCAGGCTACCTGAAACTGCCCATCAGGCTGGGGCAGCAGGGTTACAAAGCCGTGTTCAGTAAAAGTACTGTCTGCATGTAACTTAAATGGGGGCTGCCATCCTTTTTGCGGCTGGCTGGAGGTTAACTGCACGTTGTATGAGTAGGTGCCCGCCGAGCTCTTTTGCAGAAAATGCGCCAGCATGCCGCCCTGCCTGTTTACAGCCAGCATTGGGTAATCGGCCCAGTTTACAAACCAGCGTTCGCCTTTTGCTACCTCAGTAGGCTTGCTCCAACCATTGGCCCCCAATACAGTGTATACCAGGCTCTGATTGGCATCATTGGCATACACACCGGTAAGGTACAGGTTACCGTCTTGCCCAACAGCCAGGTGCGGTATATTGCTGCCAGGCCCAAATGGCTGGCCTGCGGGTATCACTTCCTGCTGCTGCTGAGCGCAACTGAAAGTAATAAGCAGCAGCAGTATACTAATAAGTGGCTTTGTGAAGACATCCATAGTGGGCCAAAGATAAACCATTATTTCAGTTGCTCTTCTACATTGCCGCAGTGCAGCATTTCATCACCAAAATAAGGGTTCATAATTTCTTCTGCATTGCTTAGCCAATAGCCCCCCTGGTAGTCAAAGGCCATGGGGCAATACTGCCTGTAAGCCCCGGTAGGCACCTGAAACTTAACCAGGCTATGGTACAGCTGGTCGCTCAGGGGCGAAAGCATGGCACGCACCTGCACCACATCAGTGAGCTGCAGCATATTGCGCACGCTGGCCAGCAGCACGGCCACATCCTGCTGCCATTCAGCCCTGGCAGGCCCTTCAAGGGCAGTTGCGTTAACAGCCTGCAACTGTTGCAACAGGGGCTCAGCATATTGCAGGGCCGTGGTTGCATCAGTGGCTACCAGGGCATCTTTTAAGGGCAGGTAGGTGGTGTAAATGGCTTTCAGCTGGGCAGTAAAGGCATCAGGCACAGCATAGGTGGTATCGGCCTCATTCACGGCAGGCACCTTACCGGTTTGCAGGGCAGGCTGGGGCGGGTTCATCATGGCTGTTTTACCCTGTAGCTGAGCAGCCGCATCAATACGAAATACGCCATTAGCGGCCACCTCTTCGCCAGCCTCCAGGCCACTGGTAATCAGGTAGGCATCGCCAGCGTCACCACCCAGCACCACCTCCCTGAAGGCAAATACGGTTTGGCCTGCCTGCGTGGCTTGCTTCACGTACACCACAGCCCGCTTGCCCGTCCATAACACCGCCGTTTTAGGTACTGCCAGTGCCTGGCTGGTGCCACTGCCAACATGGGCACTAATGGTACCTTCAGCAAACATTTCGGGCTTTAAATGCCCGTTTGTATTGAGCACTTCGGCCCTGACGGCTGCCGTACGGGTTTGCGGGTTCACCACCGGGTCAATAAAAGTAACCACACTGTTAAAGGTTCGGCCGGGCAGTGCCTGTACGGTAAACGACAGAGAGTCGCCCGTTTGTACCCAGGCCAGGTCGTTGGCATAGGCATCAAACAATACCCACAGCCTGTTCAGGTTGGCCAGTTCAAGTAAGGGGGTACCATCCATCACGTGCTCGCCTTCTTTCACAGGGCGGGCCATTACAGTGCCCGACCGTGGGGCATAAATATCAAACCGGTACTGCGGTTGCCCATTCTGCACAATTTGCTCTATTTGGCTGGTTGTCAACTCCCAGAGCTTCAGCTTTGTGATGGCCGCCTCATAAAACGAGGGGTTGGTAGCTTTAAACTTCATGGCTTCAAACAGCTCTTTTTGTGCCGTAACCAGATCGGGCGAGTAGAGGGTGGCCAGGCGCTGCCCTTTGTTGATGTACTGCCCGGTAAAGTCAGCATACAACCGCTCAACCCTGCCGTTAAAATGTGCGGTTACGGTGGCTGTCTGCCGTTCATCAGCCGCCACCTTACCGGTTAGCACCACCTCTTTTTTGGT
>CAZXTW010000353.1:0-6637 GCA_964643525.1 uncultured Roseivirgaceae bacterium | reverse complement strand
GTGATTTTACCTGGAAGGGCCTAACCATGCAACAGGTAGAGCAGCTCAGCAGCCAGTATGCCATACAAGACATCTGCACCCTTTCGCCCATGCAGGAGGGTATGCTGTTCCACTCGCTGGTTGATGTCGCCTCCTCTGCCTTCATGGCACAGGTCACCTATACCATTAACGGCAGCTTACAGCCACGGCTGGTAGAGGCTGCCATGAATGCACTCATTGAGCGGTACGAAGTGCTGCGCACCGTTTACCGCCATGATGTGGGCGACAGGCTCATACAGGTAATTTTGACTGAGAAAAAGGTTGACTTCAGCTATAAAGACATCTCAGGCCAGAACATTGAACAGCAGTCGGCATTTATTGACCAGTTTAAACTGGATGACCGTAAAACGCCGTTTGACCTGAGCCAGGATGTGCTCATGCGGGTTACGGTATTAAAAACTGATGAAAACGTATATGAGTTTATCTGGACCAGCCACCACATCCTGATGGACGGCTGGTGCCGGGGCACGCTCATTAATGAATACAGCCAGATTTACGAAGGCCTGGCAGCAGGCCAGGAGGTGAAGCTGCGCCCGGTAAAACCCTACCGCAAATATGTTGAATGGGTTGAGCAACGCGGCCGCGCAGCCACTAAAAAATACTGGGCCAGCCAGCTTGAAGGGTATGATACTGAGGTGGGCTTTCCGCAGCTGGTACACCACCCTGAAGGCAGCGAGCCTATTGGCCCCACCCTTAACGAAAGGTATGAGTGTGCCCTCTCGCGTGAGCTGTCGCAGGCCATGCAAAACATGGCCAAGCAATATAAGGTTACTGTAAACCACATCATGCAGGCCTTGTGGGGTGTGTTGCTCTCTAAATACAACAACACCAATGACGTGGTGTATGGTGCAGTAGTTTCGGGCAGGCCATCTGATATTGAAGATGTTGAAAACATGCTTGGCCTGTTTATCAACACCATACCGGTGCGTGTACGTTACGGTACTGATACCACCTTTTTGCAGCTGCTTGAGCAGGTAAGCAAAAATCAGGTGCAGGGCGAAGCCCACCACCACTACTCACTGGCCGAGATTCAGGCGGGCAGCGAGCTCAAGCAGCAGCTCATTAACCATGTGTTGATTTACAACAACTTCCCGCTGCAGGCCCAGCTTGAAAGCGCTGAAGAAGAGGTTGAAGATTCAGTAAACGTGTCTGATGTTGATTCGTTTGAGCAAAGCAGCTATGATTTTGATGTAACCGTTACTGACCATGAAAACATTAGCTTTCATTACAAGTACAACCCGGCGCTTTATACCAGCCGTACGGTTAAAAACATTGCCAAACACCTTGAGCACCTAGTCAGGGCAGTTACACGCAACCAACAGGTACGTGTCAATGACCTGGCCCTGCTTACCCCTGAAGAGGTACAGCACCTGCTGGTTGAAATACACCCCACTGCTTTTGACATTCGCGAAGAGGTAACCATACCACAATTGTTTGAAGAGCAGGCCCGCCAGCGCCCTAATGAAACGGCACTGATTTTCAATGGCGAAGCATTGACGTTTGCTCAGTTGAGCCACCTTTCTGACCAGGCCGCCAGTTGGTTAATGCGTCAGTACCAGATCCGCCCTGACGACAGGGTAGGCCTTATGGTTGACCGCAACGAGAAAATGATCATTTCTATGTTGGGCATCCTCAAGGCTGGAGCCGCCTACGTACCGATTGATCCGGGCTACCCGGCTGATCGGGTGAGCTACATCGTAGCCAACAGCGGCATGCGTTTGCTGGTAACTGATGCGCCTGATATACTTGATGCGCCAGCTACTGTACTTACCCTTGACCACTGGCTGGAAGAAAGCGCCCTGCAAGAGCTGCCCAAGCCTAACCCGCAGTTAGAAGAAGACCACCTGGCCTACGTAACCTATACCTCAGGCTCTACCGGCAAACCCAAAGGGGTTATGGTAGAGCACCGCAACCTGGCCAGCTTTATTGAAAACCTGCAAAACACCTTTGGGCTTACTGAAAGTGATACCCTGGGGGCAGTAACCAACATTACGTTTGATATCTCTACACTAGAGTTAATAGGCAGCTTAATCTGTGGCCTGAAAGTAGTGCTCATGTCAAACGAAACGCTGCTCAACCCCGAGTCAATATTAGATACCATACGCGAGTATGATGTAAATGTGCTGCAAACCACGCCCTCACGCCTCATACAACTGGTACGTGAAGATGTTGAAGTGCTTGATGAACTGAACTGCCTGCTGGTAGGGGGCGAAGCCTTGCCGCCAGACCTGTTTGGTGTGTTGAAAGCATTAAAAGGCCCTGAAGTATTTAACGTATACGGCCCTACTGAAACCACTGTGTGGAGCAGCAGCCAAAAGGTAAAAGAGGCTGAACAGGTAACCATTGGCAAGCCATTGCTCAATGAAAAGATGTACATCATGAATGATGATGCGCAGCTCATGCCTGAAGGGGCCGTAGGTGAAATATGCATTGCCGGCAAGGGCGTTACCCGTGGTTATTTGGGCCGCGACGACCTGACCGACGTGAAATTCATCAAAAACCCTTACCGCGAAGGTGAAGTAATTTACCGTACGGGTGACCTGGGCCGCATACTTGAAAACGATGAGGTAGAGTTTTTAGGCCGCAAAGACGACCAGGTGAAGCTGCGGGGCTACCGCATGGAACTGGGCGAAATTGAAAACGTACTGGCAGAGCATGAACAGATAGAGCGTGCCGCTGTGCTGCTTAAAACTGACCCTGCCAGTAATGAGCAATACCTATGTGCTTACCTGTGCAGCACTGAAGAGTTGACCAGCACTGAGTTAATTGAATTCCTTTCGCAAACACTGCCTGATTATATGATACCCCAGGTATATGTTTCGGTAAGTGAATTCCCACTCAATGCCAGCGGTAAGCTCAACAGAAAAGCCCTGCCAGAGCCTGAAGGTATTGCACTTGAAACCGGGGTAGAGTATGTAGCGCCAACCAACGCTATTGAGGAATGCCTGACTGAAACCATTGCACAGGTACTGGGCAAAGAACAGGTAAGCATAAAAGACAACTACTTCATGATTGGTGGTGACTCCATCAAGGCCATACAAATAGCATCTCGCTTGTTTGAGGCTGGCTATAAGCTTGAAATCAGGCATATGTTTGAGCACCCGGTTATTGAAAAGCTGGCCTTGCAGGTGCAATCGGCCCGCCGCGATATTGACCAGGGTCAGGTTACGGGCGCCCAACTGCTTACACCCATACAGCACAGGTTCTTTAACCAGCAATTAGCCAACCAAAACCATTACAACCAGGGGCTGTACTTTACCGTACCTGAAGGCCTTGACGAGCAGCAGCTCAGGCAGGTATTTACCCACCTGCAAACCCACCACGATGGGCTCCGTACCGTGTTCAGTCAGGTAAATGAGCAAACTGAAGCCAACGTGCAACCGGCAGAGCTGCCCCTGGCATTTACTGTGCATGACCTGCAGGCTGAAGTTGACGCGGCAACCAAAATAACTGAGTTGGCCAATGCATTACATGCTTCTGCCAACCTGGCCACAGGCCCTTTAATGCGTGTGGCATTGTTCAGGCTTGCCCATGAGCAGCGCATGCTCGTATCAGTACATCACCTGGTTATTGATGGTGTTTCGTGGCGTATTTTAGTGCAAGACCTGGGCACCCTGCTGCAACAGGTGGCTGCACAGCAACCACTGGCCTTGCCTGCCAAAACTGACAGTTACCAGCAATGGGCACAGCAGTTGGGCACCTGGGCACAGTCAACTGCAGCAGCCAAAGAAAAAATGTACTGGAGCCGCCTTGACAATGCAGCACTGCAGGCCCTGCCACAAAACGAATATGCTGCTGTGGGTACCACCCCGCAGGCCCTTCGTTTTGAACTTGACCCTGATCAAACCAGTAGCCTGCTGGCAGATGCCCACAAGGCATTTAATACTGAAACGGCCGATTTATTGCTGACGGCCCTGGGCCTGGCTGCCCAACGCACCTGGCAGCGGCACCAAATTGCCGTAGAGGTAGAGGGGCACGGCCGCGAGCAGGCTGTTGCTGCTGACCTTGACGTGACGCGTACTATTGGCTGGTTTACTTCTGTTTACCCGGTGTTGCTTAATATGGCCTTTGCTGATGACCTGTCAAGGCAAATCAAAGAGGTAAAAGAAAACTACCAGCAAACCCCCAACAAAGGGGCAGGGTATGGTATATTGAAGTACATTGGTGGTGCGGCCTCAAATGGTCATGACTTTAACTTGAAGCCCCAGATTAATTTTAACTACCTGGGTAGTTTTGATCAGGAAGTTAGCCAATCGCCCCTTACCCTGATTGACCCTGTGCCGGGTAACCTCAGTGCTGCACAAACTATTGGCAACGAACAAATTGGCATACTGGCCCAAGTGCTTGATGGCAAATTACAGGTGCGCATCAGCTACCTGGCAGGCCTTTGGGATGCCACCGCCATGCAGCAGTTCAGCAATGAATTTCAGCATGCTATTGAAGCAGTATTGATGGTTTGCGCCGGGCGCGACGAGGCTGAGCTTACACCAAGTGACTTTGGTTATGATGACCTCAGCATTGACGACCTCAGCAATATTGATGAAATGCTTGAATTTGATTAAAACACAATAAAAAAATAGCCAGGAGGCACCTGTAAATCTAACTTGCTGTCATGCTACGTTTAACGTATATTCTATAAGATTTACGGCCTCCTGGTTTTCTTTTTAATTACCTGTAGTTATGCTGTTATAATTAACCTGATGTAGTATTTGTTGTGGCCGACTTATCGGGCCACAAAATAACAGGCAAAATTTACTTTTATAATCTTTAGTAGGTACCCCAACAGGTATGTGTTGTGTAATTGCCTTATTACCAGCAAAATAGGTAAAACAAACTCAGTTGATTGATTAAGAGGTGTGCCGCTGGTTTACATATCCAGGGCAGTAAAAGCTGCTCTAAGGTAAAAGTATAAAAATAATTTTTTAAAATCACCACAATATTAATTGCTTTGCAGGCCAAATATACAACGTGCCTGATAATCATTAATTGTTACTAACTAAGCTTTACTATGTGCCATACGTTTTTGGTGCATCAGTTAGGTTTATCGTGGGGCAGGTAGTATTGGTCGTGTATCAGTCCAGCTTCGGCGTATTTTACTAAGCGCCAGCATTGTAATTATTTAATTTAGTATATCAAGTTTTGAATATAAAAGGTTAGGTTTTGTCTAAGCAGCTACTAACACATACGTCTCTCTTTACCAGCCAGGATGTGTTGTTTATGCAACGCGCCTTAGAGCTGGCCGCGCACGGCAGGGGCCATGTAAGCCCTAACCCTATGGTAGGGTGTGTAATAGTACAACAGCAGCGCATTATTGGCGAGGGTTGGCATCAGCAATACGGAGGCCCCCATGCCGAGGTGAACGCGGTAGCCTCAGTGGCAGATAAAAGCCAGCTCAAAGGCAGTACCGTTTATGTTAACCTTGAGCCCTGCGCGCATCATGGCAAAACACCCCCCTGTGCTGATATGCTGGTGCAGCATCAGGTAGGCAGGGTAGTGGTATGTAATACTGATACCAACCCGCTGGTAGGCGGCAAGGGCATTGCACGCCTGCAGGCAGCTGGCATTGAGGTTCAAACAGGTTTGCTGGCTGATGAGGGCCGGTGGCTCAACAGACGATTCTTTTCAGCTATTGAAAAGAAAACACCTTATATTATATTAAAGTGGGCCCAGACTGACGATGGCTTTGTTGCCCGTACTGATTACAGTTCAAAATGGATAAGCAACAGCCATTCGCGGCAGTTGGTACACAAATGGCGTGCTGAAGAAGATGCCGTTCTGGTGGCCACAAACACTGCCCGGTATGACAACCCCGCCCTGACAGTGCGCCAATGGCAGGGCAAGCATCCTACACGTATAGTAATTGACAGAAACCTTGCCTTGCCCCAAAACCTGCAACTATTTGATGGTGCTGTGCCTACCATATGTTACAACCTGTTGCAAAGCCGCCAAAAGGGCAACCTGCATTACCACCAATTGCCGCAGGAAGGCTTTACAGAAGCCATGCTGGCCAATATGGTAAGCAGGGGTATCCAATCTGTTATTATTGAAGGGGGGGGCAACTACCTCAGCTACCTCATTAACCAGGGTTTGTGGCACGAGGCACGTATTTTTACTGCGCCACACACATTTGGTCAGGGCATACCTGCACCAGCCATTCAGGGCATAACAATTAAAAACGAGCAAATACTGCTTGACCACCTCCGTATCAAGGGTAACCTGAAGCAATTGTCAGGGCATCTACCTTCAGGCAATAATTTGTTACCTAACTTTACCCAAAATTAAACATATGGCAGAAGAACTCATTGTGCCGCAAGCGGGCACAAAGGCTCAAAAATATGAGGCGCTGATTCCTCAAATTCAGGCATTGATTGCTGGCGAGACTGACCTTGTAGCCAATCTGGCTAACATTGCCGCTTCACTCAAATACGGTTTAGGCTTTTTTTGGGTGGGCTTTTACCTGGTAAAAAATCAGCAGTTGGTGCTCGGCCCCTTTCAGGGGCCAGTAGCCTGTACGCGTATTATGCCTGGCAAGGGGGTGTGTGGGGCTGCCTGGCAACAGGCTAAAACCATTATCGTGCCTGATGTTGATCAATTTCCA
>CAZXTW010000352.1:0-6675 GCA_964643525.1 uncultured Roseivirgaceae bacterium | reverse complement strand
CACAGTGGTAATACAATCTGAAACAGGCAACCCGGTTGATGTTACCCTGGCCCACAACAGCGGCAGCACTGCCAACTATGTGTTGCGCCTTGATGGCACCCGCTACCTTACTGTGCAACACATCACTATGGCTGCACAAAACAGTACTTATGGCCGTGTAATTGAGCTTACAGGTGCAGCGGCACACAATACCTTGAACAACAATACAATACAAGGCGTGCCCACCACAAGCACAGGCACCGTGCGTGCCCTGGTATTTTCGCCTGCCAGCAGCAGAGACGAGTACACCACCTTTAACGGCAACACCTTTGTAAACGGCAGCTATGCCCTGCACTACAACGGCTTTAGCAGCACCACACTGGCCAGAAACACTACCGTGGCCAACAACACCTTTACCAACCAGTATTACAGGGCCATAGAGCTGGTGTACCATGACGCCCCGCAGGTAACAGGCAACACCATTACCACCAACAGCAGCCTTAGTGACTTTGAAGCCATACGCCTTAACTACGCCCAAAACGGCATGCGTACCCTGGGCAACACCATGGTTGGCAGTAAGGGCGGCTTTGGCATATATGTACTGAACAGCACCGGCGGCACCAACCGGGCCCTGGTAGCCAACAACTTTATACAAATAGGTGGCACCGGCACAGCCTATGGTATTTACTTAAACAATGCCAACGGGGCAGATATTTACCACAACTCAGTGAACATAACCAGTACCCATACCGGCGCGGGCCGTGCCATAATGCTTAACGGTGGTGGCAATGTAAACCTGGTAAACAACATATTTGCCAACAGCGGCGGCGGTTATGCTGTTTACGCCGCTACCACTACTGCATTAAGCGGGGCTGACTACAACAACTACTATACTACTGGTACTAACCTGGCCTACTGGACCAGCAACAGAAGCACGCTGGCCAGCTGGCGCAGTGCCACCAGTTTAGATGCCAACTCGCTTAATGTTGACCCAGCCTTTTTCACTGCCACTGACCTGCACAGCAACAGCCCTGTGCTTGACAGCGCGGCTGTTTACAGTATTTTGGTAACTGACGATATTGACGGCGAACCACGAAATACCAATGGCCCTGATATTGGTGCTGATGAGTTTGTGTTTGCCACCAATGACTTCACCTTTTTGGCACCGGCAAACGGCGCCACGCTGTATAGTGGGCAGCAGGTAAACATACAATGGAGCAACCCCACCCTGGCAGCCACAGCACAGGTACGCATTGACTACTCTGCCAACGGTGGCAACAGCTGGACAACCATTGCCCCAGCCATTGAAAACAGCGGCAGCTACCCCTGGCAGGTGCCCGCAACCATTGCTGATACTGACCAGGGCCTGTTCAGGATAGGGCAGGAAGGCATTACCTTTGAAGTGAACAATACCCAGAGCGGCCCGCTTACCTTTGTAAATGTGAATGAGGTGGTGCAGGTGCCCAATGGCGGCCAAACGTGGTATGCCAGCTTTAGCTACCCCATAACCTGGGAGGCCAGCCGCCTGCCATCAGACACGGTAGCGGTTCAATTCACCCCAGACAACGGCAGCACCTGGCAAACCCTGGCACGCACACCCAACACCGGCACGTATAACTGGGTAATACCCCACACCATTGGGGCCACCAGCAATGCCCTGATTAAAATTATTGACGGCACTGATGCCACCGTGCGCGACAGCAGCAATGCGCCGTTTAATGTATTGCAGCCACAAATTACCCTGACCAGCCCCAACGGCGGCCAGGTGTATTACACCAACCGCAATTACAACATTACCTGGAGCACCACGGGCATACCTGCCGAGGCTGATATTACAATTGAAGTATCGGCCAATGCGGGCAGCAGCTACACCACCCTGGCCACTGCCGCCCCTAATACTGGTAGCTTTAACTGGGTGCTGCCTATTACCCAGCAGCTGGCTGCCACGTATATTGTGCGCGTACGGTATGAAGGGCACCCCCTTATGTTTGACCAGAGCGCCAGCTTCTTTACTGTACAAAAGCCTACAATAACTGTAACCTACCCCAACACGGCGGTTACCCTGTACAAAGGCCTGAACTATTCTATTAACTGGAGCAGTCAGGGCCTGACAGCAGCCAGTAAAGTTGCCGTTGAATACAGTCATGACGATGGGGCCAGCTGGCAATTGCTGGGTGCCAATGAACCCAATAGCGGTACCTTTAACTGGGCCTGGCCATATACTGAAGCCTCAACTACGCTGGGCCGCATGAGGGTAACCAATGTGGCTGACCCAACGGTAACTGACCTGTCAAACACAGCCTTTACCCTGGCCGACCCAACTGTTGCTGTAACCGCCCCGGCAGCGGATGCCGTGCTATATGCAGGCCAGACCTATGCCATTGGCTGGAACACACAGGGGTTGACTGCCGCCACCCCAATGGAGGTGGCCTACAGCCTGAACAATGGCACCGACTGGACCGTGCTGGCCGCCGATGCCCCCAATACTGGTGCCTACAATTGGGCCTTGCCGTTTGCCCAGACGCTATCAAATACAGTACAAGTAAGAGTAAGGGTGGCCGCCTTTACACAATTTGCCGCACAAACGGCAGGTACATTTGCCATACAACGCCCTGCGGTAACGTTAACCAGCCCTAATGGGGGCGAAGACTGGTTTGTGGGCCAGCACCGTGCTGTAACCTGGGCGGCCACCGGGTTTGCCGGTGCAGCACAAGCGGCACTTGAGGTGAGCAACAACGGTGGTGCTTCTTATACCGGTATTAGTACCGTAACCTTAAACAATGGCACCTATAACTGGGTATTGCCTGATACGCTGGTAACCTCAGACAATTATAAACTGCGCATGACCAGCCTTGACGATAATACCCTGACTGATGCCTCTGATGCCACCTTCAGGGTAAATGGCGAACGTACCGGCAACAGGTTGAGCGACCCCATTGCTGTAACCCTGCCTGCCACCGTAACTGATACCACTGCTTTTTACTCAAACACCTACCAAAGCACAGGCAACCGCGGCACGTTTGATGTATTTTACCGCTTTACTACGGCCAACTGTGTAGATGAAGTGGTGTTTAACCTCAGCTCAAGCATAGCCAATAACTGCCTGCACATTCTGGATCAGAGCGGCAATTACATAACAGGCCAATGCGGCAACTTTACTGAGTTTAGAACAGGCGATTTGCTTGACCATGAGCAGACGTACTATGCCGTTGTGCAGGGCTATGACAATGAAATGATCTACACCCTGACCATAACCACCCTTGAGCATGCACCTGCCCTGGGGGCTGACCGCCGCATTTGCGCGGTTGATACCATTACCCTGGATGCAGGCATTGACGGCGATGGGTTTTTATGGAATACGGGTGATACCACCCGCACGATACTGGCCAATGCCCAGGGCAATTATTGGGTGGGGGTTACTAAAAATGGCTGTACCCGCTACGATACTGTAGCCATTACACATGACCTTGACCCTATTGGTATTGTTGAGCTGGTGGCCCCACGTGACGGTGCCCTGAACCAGGGCCTGCCCCTGACCTTTACCTGGAAAGAAACAGCGTTTGCCCAACGGTATGACCTGTACGTATGGCCTACTGACAGCGAACGCCCTGACGTGCCAAAACGGGCCAATATTACTGCCTTGAGCACCACCCTGCCGCACCGCAGCCTGCCTTACAGCACCGATTACCGCTGGCAGGTGGTAGCCAAAGACGAATGCTCTGCCAGGGCCAGCCAGATTTACCTGTTCACTATGGGCGACCTGCCCGACATCAGGGCCCTGGAAGTGCGCACTACTGATACCGTAGAGGCCGGCCAGGCCATAACCGTGAACTGGAAGGTGGAAAACACCGGCCTGATTAGTACCGGCTCTGGCGGATGGGATGATAAGGTGTACCTCTCGGCAGATACCCTGAGGGGCAATGACATTTTTCTTGGCCAAAAAGCGCGCCCGGTATTCTTAAATGCTGGTGCCAGCTACAGCCAGGTAGCCAGCTATGGCATTGCTACCAGCTTAACAGGTAATTATTACCTCATTGTTGAGCCTGTAGGGCTACTAGAGGCTGACACTGCCAACAATGTGGCAGTAAGCGTAACACCCCTGCACATTTTGCCGCAAAGGCTGCCAGACCTGCAGCCCACTGCGGTGGCCTACTCGGCAGATACCCTGTTCAGCGGCCAAGCTATGCAGGTAACCTATACAGTAACCAACACTGGCGACCGTGCGGTAAGCAATGTGTATTATGACAGGGTGTTCATTTCTAACAGCCCCGGCTACAGCAGCCGCAACAGCACCCTGCGCCAGTTGAAAGAAGTAGAAGTGTCAAAAACCGGTACCACCCTAAGTGGTGTGCCCTTTAAATTTCTTGACCTGCAGCCCGGCCAGGATACCACCATACAGGTTACAGTAGGCATACCCAATGAATACAATGGTACTTATTATGTGCATGTATTGACTGATGTATTTAATGCCGTAGGCGAGCGCAACAACAGCAACAACACCATTAATGGCCCAGCCGTGCATGTTGAGCCAGCCCCTGTGCCCGACCTGCAGGCGTTAACGCTGATTGACCTGCCCGATACCCTTTTGGCAGGCCGCACCGCCCAGCTTGAATGGCAAATGATGAACAGTGGCGAAATAGCCCTGCCTGCCAATGCCGATTGGATTGATAAGGTGTGGATAAGCACTGAGCCTGTATTTAATGCCAGCACCGCCATACTGGTTGGCCAGGCCTACACGCCCGCCAACCCGGTGGCACCATTGGCACCCGACAGCCTGCTGAACACAACAGGCGAAATATTTGTGCCCTTTGGCCTGGTGGGCGATTATTATGTGTATGTAAACGTAAATGACGACAGGCGCCTGTTTGAAAGTGGCTATGGCAACAATAGGGTGCGTAGCGTGGGTACATTGCATGTTAAGCTTGATACCAACCCTGCTACAGGGCTGGCCTGCGACGATTTTGGCACCGCCTGCCCCATTACCATTGAGCCTGCCAACTACGGCTACGGGCCAGTGAACCTGGTGTTTGATATGACTACGGCCACCGTTGAACCTGGCGAGCAGTTTTCTATTGGTGTGCCCAGCCAGCGCAGCGTATGGTACCGGTTTACCATACCTACCTCGCGCTGGGTAGAGGTGCAAATACCAGAGGCCGATAACTTTGCCCACCTGACCAATACTGATATTGGCGTAACCGTATTTCGCGAGCCACAAATAGCTGGCCTGCCCAGAGTAACCTACCCAGGTGGGGTAGGGTCTGACCTGGCCGACTTTACCCAATTGACCAAGTTTGGCAGTACGGGTAACTTTTGTGTAGAGGCGGGCACCTACTATGTGCGTTTCAGTGCTGACAGGTACCTGGCCAATGAGCCCATACGCGCCAATATAGAGTTTCGCAGCTCGGCTGAGGCACCGCGCAGCCAGTTTGCGTATGACCGTACGTTCCAGGCCTACAACTTCCCCTTCCCGCTAAACCACCGGTGGAATGGCGTAACCTTTGACGTGGGCTGCCTTTCAATTGACAACCCCCAGGAAACCTTCCCACTGATGGGCGAGGGCTACGAAGAGTGGGCGCAAACGGCCTGGTTCGTCTTCCGCACAGATTCATATGTTGACGGCATCAGGGCTCAGGTGAGTGCGTCATCCATACCTGGTGGGGTGATGACCGGCCGCAACCGGGTGGGCTATAAATTGTATGAAGGCAACGTGCGCACCGGCACTGTAAACCAGCTGGTACCGCTTGACTCGGCCGTGATTGACCGGGTAAGCAGTGGCGACCGCAGCATTTTTGAAGATTATGCCTGTGGTGACATTAAGCCGTTGACTTACTACACCGTGCAGCTCTTCTTTAACCGGTTTACTGAGGCACGCTACAACCTGTCAATACATGACCTGGGGTACGCCCCCACCATAGGGGCTGACCCCAACGCACCCATTGATATGGGGCTGCTGGCCCGCGATGGCAGCTCAGGCTATAACGGCAGCTTAAAGGTGCGCCCCGCCGGTAAGCTGAACGCCAAAAGCAACTACTTTGGCTGCAATGCCTATATGGCCAATAACCAGGCCTGCGTGCCCGGAATTGTACCGGCAGAGGGCTATTATACCATTAACGACGAAACTTATGACCTGGCCCAATGGTACACCTTTGAGCTGGACGAAGCCGTAAACCTGACCATTGAAAACATAGCACCAGCCAACCGCCGGTACCTGCGTTTTTACAAAGGCAACGTAAAAAATGCCTGTGCCGGTGGCGATAGTCTGCAACTGCTGGCTACCTCTGGCGGTTATACCGAGGCAGTGGTGAGGAAATGTTTTGACCCAGGCGTGTACACCGTGCAATTGCTGGCGGCCTCTTATGAAAATGACATTCTGAACAGCAACTCAAACCTGGGCAAAACAGCCAATGAGTTGCGCATATGGGTACAAACACAAAAGCAAACCCATGAGTATGGCCTTAAAACTGCCGATAACATAAATAAGATCAACTTTAATGACAGCACGCAGCAGTTAGAGCCATTGGTGCCGGGTGTTACCTATTACGGCAATTACGATGCGCTGGGCTGCGAGCGTACGGTCATGCCAGAGGGGCAATGGTGCAGCGGCACCTACAGTGCGGTTTACCGGGTGTTTACGCTTGACCGGCAGGGCACCCTGCAGTTAGGCAATGCCGGGCCCTTCCAGCACAGGCTGTACCG
>CAZXTW010000351.1:0-6680 GCA_964643525.1 uncultured Roseivirgaceae bacterium | reverse complement strand
ACACCACAACATTACTCTGGGCAATGAAACCATTTCATTAGAAAAGGTAACCGAAGCTGCTGAGCTGGTTGGGGCCCGCAAATTTATTGAGCGCATGCCAGGCGGCTTTGAGTACAATGTAATGGAGCGGGGCGCCTCGCTTTCTGTAGGGCAGCGACAGCTCATTTCATTTGTGCGGGCCATGGTGTATGACCCTGCCATTATTGTGCTTGACGAGGCTACCTCGTCAGTAGATACTGAAACTGAAGAGATGATTCAAAGCGCCATTGATAAAATGATGAAAGGGCGCACCGCCATTGTCATTGCCCACAGGCTGTCAACCATACAAAAAGCAGATAAAATTATTGTGTTGGATAAGGGCGAAATTAAAGAAACCGGCACGCACGACCAGCTGCTGGCCCTTGACGGCCACTACGCCCAGCTACACAAAATGCAGTACCGCCAGGTGGTATAAGCCACCCCAGGCATTTATGGCACATAGTTTGATCAGAAACTGCCAGCCGGGCATACAACCATTGGCAATAAAAGCGTTGCCTTTTAACCGGCTGCCTGTTATTTTCAAATGGCAGGTTTAATCAGTAACTGATCAATTGAAACACACCATGCACCCCAACCTAAAAAACTTGACTTGCGCCCTTGTACTGTTGATAAGCCTTGGCGCCGTGGCCAATGGGCAAACACTTGACAATGGTATTGGCCTACGCCTGGGCGAGCCTTTTGGCGTAACCTACAAACGGTACCTGTCTGACTATAAGGCCATTGAATTTATTATTGGCCGCAACTACAATGGCAATTCTAACTACTACCGCCGCAATTTTGATGATATTAACGGCTTTAACAACCTAAACTATGTAAGCCACAATGTTGATATTGCCTTTGCCTTTCAGGCCAGGTGGCTTTCTCACTTTGACTTTTTAGATGACCATATCAGCGGCCTTAAGGCCTATTACGGCCTGGGGGCATTAATGGGCTATAACAAGGTTGATTACCTGGTAGATAACCTTGAAGTGCCAGGGGTATTGCTCGTTGAAGAAACCCGCAATAACTTTGACCTGGGTGCTGAGGGTATATTGGGCATTGAATACACCCTGCACAATGCGCCTGTTTCGTTTTTTGGCGAAACCAGCCTCTATACCGAGGTGGCCGATAACCCCTTTAGGTTAAGGGTGCTTGGGGCCATAGGGGCGCGCTACAACTTTATACACTTATAGCCGCAAACCATTTATGCGTAAAACCTTATTTGCAGTTATTTTAATTGTATTTGCCGCCCTGCTGGGCGTTTACACCTGGCTGGGTGGCTTTAAAGAGGCCACCCTTGACGTAGTAAAAAACCAGCAATACACCATTGTGGGCCAGTATTTTTTTGGCAAAAGCAAAAGTGACACCCTGCGGCGTTATTTTGAAAGTGCCCGCCAGTACCAGCAAAAAGCGGGTGGCACCCTCTGTGTAGTTTATTATGATGAGGCCAACCAGCCTCAAGATACCGTGGCCAATTTTATAGGCGTGGCCAACCCCAACGGCACAGCCAGCCTGCCGGCCAACTTTGAGGCCCGCACCTTTAATGTAACCAAAGGCGTGCGCGCCACAATGGAAGTACACTACTCCGTACGGCCGGCAGCCAGCGACGTAAGCAGCCAAATAGCAGAGTTTGCACAGGTAAACCAAATGGCGCTACAAAAGCTAAGCCTTGAATTTTATCAAGCCAACGGCAACCTGCAGGTTGTCGTACCTGTTCAAGAATAAATATAAACAATTGGCTATAGTATGCCCATGCAGTACTGGTTTGCGTATATTGCCCCAGTACTACCACACCACACGCGCCTATGGGTTGCATTAAACCAACGTTATTATTTTGCATTATACTGCTAATGGCTGCCAGCCAGCAGGCCCAGGCCCAGTTTTTAGGCACCAAACGCAAGGTGGTACGGCGGGTTGAAAAATACAGTTGCCCCATTGTGCGTAAAATAAGTGCCAAACAGGCTGTAGGCATTAAAGTTGGCGACCCCATTGGCGTTTCATACAAAGCTTACTGGCAAAACCGGTATGCCCTTGAGGCAGTGGTAGGCACCACCACCAACGGTGCTTATGTTGATTTTATTCGTGAGGGTTTTGAAGCCAATAACAATTTTGCTGACTTTGGTTACCTGGGCCACTCAGTAAACTACTCGGTAGCCTTCCAGGCAAGGGCCCTGGTACACCTGCCCTTACCGGCAGGCATTTCTGGTGAGGTTGGGGTTGACTGGTTTCTGGGGGCAGGGTACAATGTGCGGCTGCTTGATATTAACTATGTGTATGAAACCGGTGACAGCCCTCAGAACTTTGAAATTGGTGATGTTGACGATACCTATACTATAGCAGGGCCAGAGTTTATTATGGGTTTTGAATACCTCATACCCCAAACCCACCTTTCGGCTTTTGCTGAAGCCAACCTGTTTCTTGATATGCAATATGAGCACTCGGGGGTGCGCTTTCAAGGGGGCGTAGGGGCCAGGTATAACTTTTAAGGTTAGTCTACCATCTCTTCTGCCTGCAGCTGCTTGTCATACAACTCACGGTAAGCGCCATTACTGGCCAGCAGTTCTTCATGGCTGCCCTGCTCAATCACCTTCCCATCGTCTAAAACAATAATGCGGTCGGCCAGCTTGGCCGATGATACCCTGTGCGAAATAATCAATGTGGTGCGGCCCACCATAATGCGCTTCATGCTGTTCAAAATGGTGTGCTCTGTTTTGGTATCAACGGCACTCAGACAGTCGTCAAGTATTAACATGCGTGGGTTACGGGCAATGGCCCTGGCTATTGAAACGCGCTGCTTCTGCCCGCCAGAAAGGGTAATGCCCCGCTCACCTATTTTTGTTTCAAAGCCGTCTTTAAAGCGCTTAATATTTTCTGTCAGGTCGGCATCTTCAGCGGCCTGCTCAAGGGCTTCCTGCGTAAGCTCGCCGTTGCCAAAAGCAATATTCTCTGCAATTGAGGTTGAAAACAGAAAAACATCCTGCGGCACATACCCAATCTGGCTACGCAGGCTAGGCACGCTGTAGGCCTTAATATCAAGCCCATCAATAGTAAGTGCACCAGTAGTAGTATCGTACATACGGCATACCAGGTTGGCAATAGTACTTTTACCAGAGCCTGTTGTGCCAATAATAGCCAATGACTCACCTGGGTGCACTTTAAATGACACATTGGTCAGTGCCTGTATGCCTGAGTCAGGGTAAACAAAGCTTACCTTATTAAACTCTATATTGCCCTGAATGGGCTGCTCTATATTCTCGGTAGAAACAATATCAGTATGCTGATTCAAAAACTCGTTAATCCGTTTTTGTGAGGCAGCTGCGCGCTGTATAATAGAAGTAACCCAACCCAATGAGGCCACCGGCCAGGTAAGCATATTTACATAAATAATAAACTCAGCAATATTGCCCACTGTAATAGAGCCGTTAAACACCTCAATGCCACCCATATATACAGTTAATATAACTGATAGGCCAATGAGGGCAATAATTAACGGGAAAAACAGCGCATTGACATAGGTAAGCCTGATAGAGCGGTACTTGTATTCATTACTTTTTGCCCTGAAGCCCTCCACAGAATCTTCAATGCGGGTAAAGGCCTTAATCACCCGTATGCCACTAAAGGCCTCCTGCACAAACGTACTTACGCTTGAAAGGCTCTTCTGTATCTCTTCAGAGCGCTTGTTTATAATATTGTTTACAAAGTAAATACTGACCGAAAGCAGGGGCAGTGGTATCAGGGCAAACAGGGTAAGCTTGGCATTGACTGAAAACATATAAGGTATAACCATCAAAAACAGGGTAAGCAGGTTAATACCATACATAATGGCCGGGCCCACATACATTCTGGTGCGGCTTACATCTTCAGAAATGCGGTTCATCAAATCGCCTGTATTGTTGCGGCGGTAAAATGCCAGTGGCAATGACTGGTAATGGGTAAAAATCTCGTTTTTAAGGTCGTACTCAATATGCCGCGACATCACAATAATGGTTTGCCGCATTAAAAACAAAAAGGCCCCTCTCAACAGGGCCATGGCAATAAGCACCCCGCCATAAATCAATACACTTTGGGCAAACAGGCTGTATACATCATTGCGAACGGCCAGCCCATCAGTAAGCTGATACAGCGCTATATTTTCACGCACCAGGTCAAACGCATGGCGAATTACCTGAGCAGGAATAATGGCAAATACATTAGAAAGTATAACGAACAAAGTACCCAGAAACAGGTGGTACTTGTATTTCAGTAAATACTTATTCAGGTGTTTTAAGTCTCTCACAGGCTATTGAAACGAGGCATCTGCCCTATGGTTGCAGCGGGCCAAATAAATTGTTTAACTATGGCAAAAAGCATAGCTTTGCGGTTCAAAAACTACGACCTTAAGCCTTGTAAGGCAGCAAATATAACAACACTAACCCTTTAAATTGTTCGGTAATGGCAGAAATAAAGACTGTGGAAGACAAGAAAAGTGCATCTGTGTATGACCAAATTGAGCACATGGGACATGAGCAACTGGTCTATTGTTATGATGAGGCTACTGGTCTTAAATCATTAATTGGCATTCATAATACCACGCTAGGCCCGGCATGTGGTGGCACCCGCATGTGGCCATATGCCAGCGAGGCAGAAGCCGTTACTGACGTTTTAAGGCTTTCAAGGGGCATGACGCTCAAGGCTGCCATTTCTGGCTTAAACATTGGCGGTGGCAAGGCCGTAATCATTGGCAACCCTGCTACCAAAAACGAAGCCATGATGCGCCGCTTTGGCCGTTTTGTTGACAGCCTGGGCGGCCGCTACATCACTGCCGAAGATGTAAACATGAAAACCCGTGATATGGAGTACATCTCGATGGAAACAAAGCACGTAACGGGTTTGCCTGAGGTAATGGGCGGCGGCGGAGACCCCTCGCCAGTTACAGCCTACGGTACTTATATGGGCATGAAGGCCCTGGCCCAAAAAGTATATGGTAACGATAGCCTTGAGGGCCGCAAAGTAACCGTTCAAGGCGTAGGCCAGGTGGGCATGTACCTTGTTGATTACCTCACCAAAGAAAATGCCAAGGTATTTATTGCTGATATCTCAGAAGAAAAGCTGAAACAGGTAGCCAATAAAACCGGGGCTACCGTGGTGGCTAATGACGATGTGTACACCATGGATATGGATATTTACGCCCCATGTGCCCTGGGTGCCACCTTAAATGACAATACCATACCTAACCTGAAGTGTGCCATTGTTGCAGGTGCAGCCAACAACCAGCTGCACGAAGAGCAAAAGCATGGCCGTATGCTTAAAGAGCAGGGCATTGTATACGCCCCTGACTTTTTGATTAACGCAGGCGGCCTTATGAATGTATATACTGAATACCTGGGCGACTACAACCGCGATAAGGTATATAAGCAGGCAGAAAACATTTACAACACCTGCCTTGAAATAGTGAACAAGGCCGATGCCGAAGGCATTACCTCACACGAAGCCGCCATGTCATTGGCCTTACAGCGCATTGAGCAAATTGGTAAGGTTAAACGCTCGTTCAAGCCTGGCCAATAAGGGCCCGGCAACCAACATATGCCCCACACGCGGGTGGCGAGGCCTGGTGTGGGTGCATTCTATACACTAAATACTCGATCAAAGTCGTTCTTTTTTTACTACCCCATGCTTAACAGAAGATTACTCAGGATAAAAGCCATGCAAAGCATTTATGCTTTCCAGCAGTGCAGGGTGTCCGATTTCCATCTGGCAGTAAACCGCATCCATGCCTACTTCAGCCCAGACCTGAACTCAATGGAACGGCAAGACCGCGAGCAACTCAACAAAAATAAGCTTGAGGGTGAGCAGATTTTTACCGCGCAATATGCCAAAGGCACCATTGCCTTTGACGATGGCACCGATACAGAAATTAAAAAGGCCGTTAACGAAGCCCTGCTGTTTTACCAGAATGCCCTAAACAAAGACAAAAACCACCTGCGCAAAATGATGGTGGCCGAAACTGAAAAGATAGACGACCGCTACCTGCTATTACTGGCCCTGCTACCAGAGCTGGCCCACCAGGAAAAGCTCTGGCTGGATAAAAAGGTGAAAAACAGCCAGAACGTTGGCTCAAACTTAACCAACAACAGGGTGTTGCAACTATTACAGCACAATGAGCCCTTTTACAACACGCTGAACAACAAAAAAATAAACTGGAGCAACCACCAGGACGACCTGCGCCAATGGTACCGCGAGATTATCAGAAAAGACGAACAGTACCTGGCATATATTGACCTGGCAGCCCCTACTTTTGCCGATGACCGCGACTGGCTAAACCACCTCATTAAGCAAATAGTGTTTAAGCACGAGGTAACCATTAAGTTTTTAGAAGAGCACATTTTTAACTGGGCTGAAGATAAAGAGGTTATCAAAAACATGGTGGTCAAAACTGTTAAAGGCATTGAAGAGGGCCAGCCACAGTCATTGCAGCTCATGAAATTGTCTAGTAATTGGGAGGATGATAAAATCTTTTTCGAGAATTTATTTACTTACACCCTCGATCATGATGGTGAGTTTGAGCACATGATTACCACCAAAGCCAAAAACTGGGATTCTGAGCGTATTGCCACGCTCGATAAGATTATTCTGAAAATGGCCTTGAGTGAAATGATGAATTTCCCGAGCATACCCGTGAAGGT
>CAZXTW010000350.1:0-6681 GCA_964643525.1 uncultured Roseivirgaceae bacterium | reverse complement strand
AGCGGTGTGCCCCTGGCCCAGCCCGAAGAGTACAACAGCCTGGCCGTTAACCAGGATACTACCGTGTTATTGACTATTGACCTGCCCCAGGGCATTGAAGGGCAGTACTACCTGCACCTCAAAACCGATGTGCAAAGCCAGGTGGCCGAGCAAGACGAAAACAACAACCTGCTTACCGGGCAGGCCATTACCGTGCAGCTGGCCCCCGGGCCCGACCTTACCGTGCAAACCCTAACTGTGCCAGCAACCATTGAGGCCGGCCAGTTTATGAATGCCGAGTGGGTGGTGCAAAACATGGGCAGTGGGGCCGTAGGCGCAACCGATGCCTGGGCAGACCGCCTGTTCCTCTCGCCCACGCCAATATACAATCCGGCCACTGCGTTTCCGGTAGGGGTATTTCCGGTACCCAACAACAGGCAAAGCCCGCTGGCCGCCGGCGGCAACTACACCCTGGCAAGGCCGGTATACATACCCCATACCCTGCAGGGCTTTTACTACCCTGTGGTGATTACCAACCCTGACAGTGCCCTGGCCGAATACCGCAACAGCTACAACAATAATATTTACGTGGCCACCCAGTCAATTAGCATTACCCCCTTTACCGGTACGGTAGGGGCCACCCCGTGCGATAACTTTGCCACGGCCTGTGATTTGAACGGTGCCAATACCTATGCCTACGGTGTGTACCCCATACTGACCGACCTGACTGATGCCACCCGCGAAACAGGCGAGCAGTTTGACAACCAGGTGCACCCCGGCCACAACAAATCAGTATGGTATCAATTTACCATACCTACCTCGCGCAAGGTAACCATTGACATACCCGAGCACGAAAACCAGGGCCACCAGGGCGTGACACAAATTGGCGTTACCGTATTCAGAGCACCCCAAAACGGCTACCCAACACTGGGCCAAAGCGGCAACGAGGCCAATGACCTGGCCCCCTTTACGCCCAAGGCTGAATTTGGCGAAACAGGCAACACCTGCCTGGAATCAGGCACCTACTACATCAGGCTGTCGGCTGCCAACTACCAGGCGCAGCTGCCCATATCGGCCAGGCTCATCCTGGAATCGCCCAGCGAAAACACCAACGCCGTTTACCTGTACGACCGCCCCGACCTGGCCTACAACTTCCCCATGCCGTTGGGCAACACCTACAACCAGGTAACCTTTGATGTGGGCTGCCTTTCAATTGACGATGTAACCGAAACCCTGCCCCTGCTGGGCAGCAACTATCAAGACTGGAGCCAAACGGCCTGGGCTACCTTCAGAACTGACGAGCATACCGATGCCCTGCGCATCATGTTAAACGGGCTGCCCTTCAGTGACGACCGCAAGGTGGGTATGGTGCTGTACCAGGGGGCAGCCCCCAACGGCAACCTGAGCCAGTTGACGCAGCTCAGTGCCGTGCTGCTTGAAAAACCCAGTCAGTATGCACAGGCCCCATACCTTGACAGGGTGTGTAACGTAGCCCCCAACACCAACTATACCCTACAGCTGTTTTTTCATAAAGATGAAAACAACCGCTACACGTTGAGTGTGCATGACATTGGCGTGCAGCCCACCAAAGGGGCCAACCCCAAGGCACCCTTTGCCCAGGGTACCCTGGCCAAGAGCAATGACAGGGGCCAGCGCAATGCCGAGGGCCAGTACACCGTGCCACCAGGCCAAAAAACAAGCATAGACAACTACTTTGCCTGCAACGCCACCCTGGCACAAAACATTACCTGTGATGTAATGCCCGCTGCCGGTACGTATACTGACCTGCCCGGCTTTGACCTGGGCCAATGGTATACCTTTACCATTGATGAGCTGGCCAGCCTGTACATTAAAAACACGCTTCAATTTGGCCTTACTGCACGCATATATGCCGGTGATGTGGGGCAGTACTGCACCAGCGGGGGCACCTTAACCTTGATTGAACAAAGTGATATCAAGGGCCATGACTTTACCTTTAACCTGGCCTGCCAGGAGCCCGGCACCTACTCGGTGCAGCTGCTGGCCCAAAGCAACCAGCAGGATGCCTTCTATGGCCCGTCAATGCTGGGCAGGCCCAATACCCTTGACATTTGGGTTGAAAGCCAGCCCATTTGCCCATGTACCCTGGTGAAAGCGCAAGAGCAGGCTACCGGCCTGATAAACGACCCCGAGCACCGCTTTAGCCTGCGTGACACCACCAACGCCATTGACAAAATTAACGCCAATGCACAGGGCCAGTTGCAGCCCCTGGTGAGCGGCCAAACCTACACCGCCGTGGCCGATACTTTTGCCTGCCTGGCCACAGTAATGCCACAGGGCAACACCTGCCGCACCGACCTGTTTGGGGCCATATACCGCACCTTTAAAGTAAACCGTGCGGGCACCATTGAGCTAAGCGCCCTGAACAACGTGTTTGAGCACCGCCTGTACAAAGGCAATGCGGCTACCCTGGCCCCCGGCCATGGGTATACTGACCGTATACCGTTTACGGCCGACCTGACCAAGGCCTGTGATGAGCTGCGGCTGAGTGATACTTACTGTATTGAAGCAGGTACCTACACCCTGGTAACCCTGGGCGGCACCGCGCAAGAGGCTAAAATAAGTGCCCCCACCCTGGTGTTTACCGGCCTTGAAAACGCCAAATACACCTCGCCTGCCACAGCCCAGTTTATGAACGACATTACGTATGCCCTGCTGAACGACCAGGAGGTGAAGGGAGACCCCAGCCTTATTACCTGCCACAGCCATGCCTATGCATTGGCGGGTGAGGCGCAACCCTGTGATGCGGCTTACGATAAAATGTTTTTCCGTGAATTTTACATTGCCCAGCCCATGGCCCTTGAAATTACCGGCAATACCATACGCGATGTGCTGAACTACCCCGCCATACAACTGTACCGGGGGCGTGCCAGCGAGGGCGCCAACACCCTGACCAAACTGCCGGCACAATACAGCCATGACAACAAAAGCGAGTGCCGTGTGGCAGGCTACTTCAACGAGGCCAGGTGGCAATCAAACACCTGCCAGCCATTAGAACCTGGCTTTTATACAGTGGTGTACATGGCCCAGGGCGGCAACAACCAGGGTACATCAACCACCGGTTACATGGCTTCGGCAGCAGGCCACACCAACAACATCACCATTAAAAAAATCAATGGTGACCCCTTTACCCAGTTTAACAGGCCCATCTATGCCAGTTATGAAGGGGTAGTAAACTGGGGGCGTGACATTTACACCAGTGCCACCTTCCCGATATACCGCAAAAACTACACCTTCAGGCAAGAAGAGCTGACCTGCCGCGATGACAATGACGACCCCGTGCTGCTGAGCTACCAGCCTTTTCCTGAAGGTTACAGCCGCATTGCCTACTACATATTTGAAATACCCAGAATGGCCTATGTAAACATTACGCTGGGCACTGTATCGGGCACAGGCCAATCTAAAGTGGCCCTGGGCGAGGTATACCCCTTTGACGTCACCTTTGATTCGTTAAAGCTCAACCCTACCAGCCCCGACTATATAGCACCCTTGCAGCCCATGAGCAACAGCATTGAAATTAACCAAATGCAACCCGGCACCTATACACTGGTGTGTTACCTGCCCCAGGGCGATGCTTACGACAACAGCCGCTTTGCACCTGCCTTGAGCATTACCAGGGTTATGGACTCTCGGTTTGACCATGCGGCTACGGCCTATGACTTTGGGGTGGTGCCTGGCAACGCCCACGAATACTTCTCGGCACCGGCCGATGAGTTTACTGACCACCCCCTGTACCCAGGCCGTAACCACTCTAACAGCTTCTTTTCAAGCCTCACGGCCGCACAGCCCAACGACCCGTGCCCTGCCATTGAATTCAATGACGAGCAGCTGGATACCAATTGTGAGGAGGTGTGCCACCTGAACCCTATTGTGTACAACAACCACTACCCGGTACAAAACAACAGTACCCACCGCTATGGCCGCAAAAACCTGTGGTACACCTTTCAGGTAACCGGCGGGGGCGATGTGGAGGTATCTGTCTACAACCGCACCAAAGGTAAGGGCGGCCTTGACTTCTGGGACGATAACCCTGATGATGTGTACGGCATTACCGAAAAGCAATACCCCTTTGCGGTATATGCCCTGCCCGATGAGCTGGGCAGCTACACCATGGACGAGCTGTTTGCCCTGGGCCGGTTTGACTCGACTGACGTGCTGGCCAGTGGCCTTATTGGCTCTAACGAGCGTCGTAACTGGCTGGGCCGCTGTATTGCCGGCGATACCGCCGTGGCCTTTAGCATTGACCCCTGTAACGGGGCCGTAACCAGAAGGTATATGGTAATGGTAGATAACTACAAGTCAATGGCCATTAACAGCCAGGTAGATGTATCAGTAACCTTTAGAGGGGTGCCTGAAAACCCGGCTGAAAATGACGAGTGGTACAACGCTTACCAGATTAATACGGTAGGCGACAGCACCACTGCCGAAGTACTGGGCGAGGGCACTTACGAGGCCCCCTTCAGCACCTATACCTGCGCCACCCCGGGTGAGTTTGACCAGACCACCTGCGGCAGCAAAACCATTTGGTGGAAGCTAAACAGCGGCCTGGCTGGCGACCTGCTGGTGAACTATGATGTAGATACCCTGCGCACCAGGGCCGATGCCGGCAGCATAGTACTGTACCGCGAATACTTTGACGCCAACAACCAAAGGCAGCTCATTAAAGTACCCACACATGCGGTTACCAATGGTGGCAAGCAGTGGGTGCAGGGCTGCTTAACCAGAGGCACCTTTTACATTTCGTTAACAGGCTGCCACGCCACCGCCCTGCCCGTGCGCCCAAGGGTAAAACTGCAACCTGTTAGCGGTGACTTGTGTGCACAGGCCCACCAGGTAAGTGTTGATGCCCGTGATACTGATTATACCGGTACCCTGGTGATTGACTGCCATACCTGGGGCGGAGATTTTGGTGAAGATGGCTTTACCAACACCGGTTGCTTCTTTGACGGCTCTGCCAATGCCTTTGACAACAGCCTGAAAGACGCCCTGCGCGTAAAATCAAGCTGGTTTAAATTCCGCACCGGTAACATTGGCAACAACAACCTGCAGTTTAGCTTTAGCTACACCAACAGCAGCAGCAACTTTGCCAGTGCTGATGACATTAAGTACCGCGTATTGTATGGCAGCTGTGACCTGATGACGGCCGGCGAGTGCCAGAACTCAGTGAATCAGTTCTTTTCGTTAGACTGTATGCCGCCCAATACTGACTATTACGTGCAGGTTATTTCTAAGGCCGAAATGGAAGGTACGGTAAACATGGTGGTGCGCGCCACTGAGCCCACCAACCCCAACTGCCAGGCCCCGGACCTGACCCGCATTACTGCGCAATTTGAGGTGCCCTCTGCCTGCCAGGGGCAGCCCGTGTGCTTCGAAAATCTATCTACCCAGGGTGCCGAAATGGCCTACCGGTGGAACTTCGGCGACGGCTCGCCGGAGTCAGACCTACAGGCGCCCTGCCATACCTTCCCCCTAAGCAGCACCGCACAAACTTATAACGTGCAGTTAATTGCTTTCACCACTGACGGTGCCAGGGCCGATACCCTAACTCAGGTAGTAACCACCTACCCGCCAGCCACCGGCAACATTACCTTTAACTATGCCGGTTACACGGGTGGCAGCATTATACCGGTGGGCACTGCGGTGAACTTCATGGCCAACGCCACGGGCCAATTGGCCGATCCGCTCACTACCTACCAGTGGCAGTTTGGTACTGACTCGGCTTTTGCGGCTGCCTTTGACGAAAACCCGCAGGGCATTGTGTACCAGGCTACTGACCTGGGCCGGCAAATCATTGCCCTGACCCTGACTACCGGCAGCTGCCAGTATACCGTGTATGACACTGTAACCGTAATTGGCGGCACCAACCAAACCATTGGCCTGTGTCCCGGCAGCGCGGCCACCCTTACCGGCCAGGCGGGTGCTACGGCCTACGCCTGGAGCACCCCGAATGGACCGGGGCAGGCAGGTGACACTACCCAGGCCATACAGGTAACCCAGCCGGGGCTATACATCCTGACCACCACCTTTGAGGGGGGCAGCGTAACGGTAGATAGCCTGCGGGTAACCCTCAACAACCCGGCAAGTATTGCCATTACGCAGCAGGGCACCGGTTGCGCGGCTGATACCACCCGCCTGACGCTTACAGCCAACTTTAGCCAGATTAGCCGCTTTAACTGGGGCGATGGCAGCACTGACACCACCCGCGTGGCCCTGAGCGAAGGCTTGTATACCGTAACCGCTACTGATGTGCAGGGCTGTACCGTTACTGACTCGCTTCAGGTAACCTTTACTGACTACCTGCCCGTAAACCTGGGCCCTGACACCACCCTGTGTACCGGCCAAAGCATTACCCTCAATGCAGGCACACCGGGGGCCAGCTACCAGTGGAGCACCCCGACTGAGTCGGGACAGGCCTTTGACACCACCCAGGCCATTACCGTAACCAACAGCGGCCTGTTTACCGTAGCTGTAACCACCCCCGGTGGATGCACCGGAACTGATACCGTGCAGGTGAGCTTCTTTAACCAGTTGCCAATAACCCTGCCCGATTCACTGGTGCTGTGCAACCAGAGCACCTACACCCTTAGCACAGGGTATACCGATGCACAGGTAAGCACTTTGTGGAGCATCCCGACTGAGTCGGGACAGGCCTTTGATACTATC
>CAZXTW010000349.1:0-6682 GCA_964643525.1 uncultured Roseivirgaceae bacterium | reverse complement strand
AGGCTTGATGCAAAGCGGTGCGTTTGCCAATGAAGCAGCACAACAAAGGGCAGTGCATGTTTTACAATACCTGGCTACCCAGGAGCAGGCTACTGAAGAAGCTGCCCTGGCATTGAACAAGGTACTTTGCGGCCTGCCTATAACGGCGCCAGTGGTGGCTGGCATTGAGATAACCGAGGCCGAGCAGCAGGCAGCCGAAGGCCTGTTGGGCGCGGCTATTACCAACTGGCAGGCCTTGAAAAACACCACTGTAAACGGCTTTAGGCAAAGCTTTTTGCAGCGGGCCGGCCGCCTGCAGCGCAACGACCAGGGCTGGACGCTAAACGCCGAGCCCAAGGCCTGGGATGTGCTGTTGGATACACTGCCCTGGCCCTTAAGCATTGTAAAAAATACTTGGATGACTGAAACGATATATACTGAATGGTAAATGAAAAGCTGATTTTGAATGCCCAGCACCTGGAAACTGAGCTGGCCTGGTTTGGCCAGGTACTTGAAGCACGCTTTAACCTATACTTTGGCCGTGACACCCCTGTTGCCGAAATATTTGAAGTAGCACCGCCAGAGTATAATGAGAACGACAGCATTTACTCAAGCTTTATAAAGCACTATCAGTTGAGCTTTGCCGAGCGGCTGGTGCTGTTACTGGCCCTGGCCCCACATATGAAACCCGAGCTTTTAGATACGTTTTTTATTAAAAACAGTACTTACGACCGGGGCTTTAGCGAGTTTGGGGGGGTGCGTGGTGAGAGCCACGGTGGGTTTTTACCTACCGGCGAAACGGCCATGTTTTTACTGGCGGGTGGCAACCTTGAGGCGCGGTTTTCACTGCACCATATTTTTGAAGCTGAGCACTTTTTTGCGGCGCACCAAATACTAAAGCTTGAAGCCACCAGCAATGACGAGCCCTTTCTGGCAGGCATTTTAAAAGCCAGCCGTGAGTTTATTGATTATTTTAGTACCGGGCAGGTGCGCAAGCCCACCTTCAGTGCTGATTTTCCGGCAAGGTTGATTAGCACGGCCATGGACTGGAGCGACCTGGTGCTTGACCAGAATACGTTAAGGCAAATTGATGAGATTAAGGCCTGGACGCTGCACGGCAGCAAGCTGCTTGACCAGTGGGGGCTGGCAAAAAAAATAAGGCCCGGCTACCGCAGCCTGTTTTATGGACCGCCCGGCACTGGCAAAACCATGACCGCCTGCCTGCTGGGTAAAACTGTAGAGAAAGATGTGTATAAGATTGACCTCTCTATGGTGGTATCAAAATACATTGGCGAAACAGAGAAAAACCTGGGTAAGGTGTTTGACCAGGCCGATCATAAGGACTGGATTTTGTTTTTTGATGAGGCCGATGCCCTGTTTGGTAAACGTACCGGCGTTGAAGATGCCCACGACCGATATGCCAACCAGGAGGTAAGCTTTTTGCTACAGCGCATAGAAACGTTTAAGGGCATTGTTATACTGGCCTCCAACCTTAAAAGCAATATGGACGAGGCTTTTACCCGGCGGTTTGAAAGTATTATTAACTTCCCGATGCCCCGGCCCGACGAGCGCTATCACATCTGGAAAAACGGCTTTTCAGAGGCCTCTGCCCTTGAAGATAAAATAAACTTACGCCAAATAGCCACCCGGTATGAGCTATCTGGCGGGGCCATTATGAATGTAGTGCGGTATGCATCATTAATGGCCCTGAACCGCGACAGCAACCAAATACTACTAGATGAGTTGCAGGAAGGCATTCGCAAAGAATATATCAAAGAAGGTAAAACAATGTAGTACGGGCAGTTTTCTTTATATTGAAACCCATCAACCTCAGCAAGTATGAAAACCATTGGCATTGTTCTGGGCGTAGCCGTATCGTTGGCGTTGCTTGTCGTTTTAAGTGAAGCAATTCTCTACGGCTCTGGCCTGTTGTTTCAAAACTTTGAAGTGATAAATGGGCTCAATAGTGAAACCAGGGCACTACTTATTTTTGGGGCCTGCCTGTTGCTGTTATGCACCTTTATTTTAACCAATGCCATAAGGTATGGCCCCCGCCGCAACGACAAGGTTGTGCTACCAGAAAAAATGATGGTGTATGCCCGGCTGCTTGAGTTGTGGGGCAGCAGTACTGATGATTATTTACTGAACGAAGCGGCCCTTGACCAAATGCGTAAGCCTATGGCCCTTTGGGCAGGCGATGCTGTGCTGAAGCGCTTTATTAAGCTTTGCCAGCAAATGGAAGCCAAAGAAAGCCCAGCGGTTTTTAACAAAAGTGTAGAGGGGCTGCTGCAAGACATCCGCAAAGACATTGGCCACAGCAACCAGGGCCTTGTTTTTACTGAGTGGCAAAAGTTATTAAACATGAATGACCCCCAGCGCGAGGCGGCCGTGCGCGACAGCATGGCTGCCATGCACGCCCGCCAGGAGCAACAGCCCTGATTAACACAGGTTGCACATTACTTGTGCTTATCCATATAATTTAATGTAAGGTGGCAAAACGTGCGTACGCAAAGCAGCATGCCAGTGTCATCAATATAAAAATCGGGTGTATGGTGTGGGGCTGCCTCGGCAGGGTCTTGGCCAGCAGGCATGCCCCCTAAAAACACAAACAAGCCCGGCACCTTTTGTGAATAAAAGGCAAAATCTTCGGCCCCGGTTACTGCTTTGCGCAAAAACACATTGTTATTACCAGCCACGGCCCGTAAAGTGGGCAGCATTTCATTGGTAAGGGCAGGGTTGTTGTACGTTACCGGGTAGCCCCGGTTTATGGTTACTGTGGCTTCGGCACCCATACTTTCAGCAATTTTGGTAGCCGTGCGGTTAATTGCCTGGTGTATTTGCGTCTGCATGTCAGTATCAAGGGCGCGTATGGTACCAATCATTTCAACCTTTTCAGGTATAATATTGCTACGCACGCCACCGTGTATGCTGCCAATGGTTACCACGGCTGCTTCGTCAATAATTTTTAGCTGGCGGCTCACAATTGTTTGCAGGCCGTTAATAATCTGTGCTGATACCACAATGGGGTCAACACCATCCCAGGGGTAGGCCCCGTGTGTTTGCTTGCCCTGTACTGCAATTTTTAAATAGTCATAACTGGCCATGGTGCCGCCGGGCTTATAGCCTATTTGGCCTACGGGTGTTTTAGAGTTAATGTGCATGCCAAAAACTACATCTACCTTAGGGTTGTCTAGCACGCCCTCTTTAATCATTAGCTCAGCACCGCCTTCTTCACCCTGTGGGGCACCCTCTTCAGCAGGTTGAAATATAAACACAATAGTGCCTGCCAGGTCGCTTTTCATTTTGGTCAGCACTTCGGCTGTGCCCATTAACATGGCTATGTGTGTATCGTGGCCGCAGGCATGCATTACGCCCACCTGTTGGTCGTTAAAAGTGGTGGTTACCTTTGAGGCGTAGGGCACATCTACCCTTTCTGTTACGGGCAGGGCGTCAATATCTGCACGCAGGCCTATTACTGGCCCCGGTTTGCCACCTTTCAATATGCCTACCACGCCGGTGTGGGCCACCTGCTCTCTTACCTCAAGCCCCAGACCCTTCAAATGCTCGGCTATTTTTTCGGCTGTTTTAAACTCACGGTTGCTCAGCTCTGGGTTTTGATGAAAGTGGTGCCGCCATTCAATCACCTTATCTTCTACCGCTGCCGCATACGTATCGGCTTTTTTTAGCAGCTTTTTATTTTGTGCGTTGGCAGCTTGTGGTTGCATTAGCAGCCACAGGCCAGTAAGTAGCAGGCACCAGGTGCGGGCCAGGCCAGGGTTTAAGGTATAGTTCATTGTGTTTTGGTTGAATTGTAATTTAATCAGTTAGGCCAGGGCTTATATTTTACCTTCGCGGATAAGCCTGCGGTACCACCGCACCATATACTTTTGCGAGGCACCCAGCCGGTACAGGGCATAAAGGTACACGAAAATCAAAAACAAGCGCACCACCCCGTTTTGGTAAAACTTGCGGGCACTGGTTTGAATGGGCTGGCGTGTTACGCAAAACCTGCCAGCCTTTGAAGCGCGCCGCACCATATCCTGGTCTTCAAACAGTAGCATGCCTTCGTTGTAGCCACTCAGTTGTTTAAAATGGTACTCTGTGATAAAAAAACTCTGGTCGCCAAACCTAATAATCTGCCATGGTATGTACGACAGCCAGCCGGTATAAACCAGCAACCAGTGCCTGCTATTAAACTTTAGCTTAAATGAGCCTGCTGTGCACCCCTTGTTAAGGTGCTGCAATATAATAAGGCCGTAGCCTTTGGGTGGGTAGGTATCAGCATGTAAAAAGTACAGCACCTGGCCAGTTGCCACACATGCGCCAGCGTTCATTTGTGCAGCCCTGCCTTTAGTGGCCCCCTCAACAACGGTAGCCCCGGCCTTGGTAGCCTGTTGGCTGGTGGCATCGGTACTGCCCGCGTTGCTTACAATAACTTCTACCTCTGCACCTTCACCTGCATAGGCTTTTAAATACTTTACCAAAGCATAAATGGTGGTAGCCTCGTTGTAAACAGGTATGATTACACTAATTTTCATAGGTATGCTACGCTATGGGCATTTGTTAATGGGGCCCAATAACCGGCCATAAAAGTAAGCATCTATTTACGCTTCATGGCACCCGCATTTATATGTACGTAAAAATACGTAGCAATTAAATGTTGAAATAATCCTTATTTTTTGATAAATGATGGTACATAAGGCAGTTTGCACCCCAATTTAAAGTGCTGCACAATTGCGCCGCAGGCAACCGGCCATTTGAGGTAGTTAGCCTAAGCCCTGTACCTGTAGCACTTACATAACTGTTAAAAATACCTGATTTTAAGCAACCGTGCACAAGTAACTTACATCATAAACGGTGCCTGCGGTACAGTATTAACAAAGGCTTATTCATAAAAAAATACGACGTATATTAACATTTATTATATTTGAGTAGCAGTAAATCGAGGTATATGAAATTTGTAGAGTTTGACTTAAAAGATTACCCAATTGTGGTAAATCGGTTCTCAGCTAAAGAGCCTACCAATGATGAGTTTGATGCGTGGATCAAAGAGATGATCACGTATATTACCGAAAAGAAAGGTATTGTACTGGTGCAGGAGCTAACCAATGCCAAGTACCTCTCTTCTGAAAACCGCATTAAGGTGGGTAATATTTTTAAGAAGTATGAGAAAGAAATCAAAGAAAACGTAATAGGCATAGCCTACATTGTGCCTTCGGTTATTGTAAACATGCTGCTAAAGGGCATTTTTGCCATTAAAAAACCCGCTACCGATTATAAAGTGGTAAAAACTGAAGAAGAAGCCAAAAAATGGGCTAATGAAAAACTGGCTGCCGTACAACAGGCTTAAGCCAGCTACCACCTACTATACTTTTTACCCATTAATTTGGTTTAAGCCATACTATGCCAGCAAGCAACCCTTGCTGGCTTATTTTTTTGCCATTGTATTGCTTACCATATGCCTTGCAATAATTGAACTGCGCTACACCCCGGTATAAACAGCGCACTACACCGGGGTGTACGGCCTTGCCCCTTACCGTGTACAGCCTTGCTACACACCGTGGTTGAACCTGCTACACCCCTTGTACCAAGGCGCTACACCCCGGTGTAGGGGCTGCTGGGTTAGTAGTTGTATTTTGGTACTTATTGAAATGGGCTACTTCAGGAAAGAGACTAATCATAAGCCATATCAACGCCGTACCCCAGGCGAGGGAATGATAAAACCTAGACTAGGTTACGATAAAACCTAGCCTAGGTCACGTCATAACCTAAGCTAGGTTACGATAATACCTAGTCTAGGTTATGGGGCCACATCGACCGATGGATGACCGTTTGCCCTGGGCAAGGGAAGTGTTACAAAAAGTGTGTCAGCTGCTAATTTGCGGTGCCCCTTTTATTTATATCATAGTTGGGCAAACAATGCTTGGGCAGGCCTTGTCATGCTAGTTGCTTTAGCAGATAAAAACAGCATTTTAACGCGCTAAGTGCAGAAGCAATTTTGCCTTGAGGGGTAATTGGGGCATATAATGGATGCCTACTAGCGAATATTCGCATACTTTTATGATCTTTTTTATTCATTTAGGGAACCGAACATAATTTTATTGTTTTTAGTTTAAAAGGTACATCATTGCGAAATGCGCAAGCATACTTAGCAGTTTTATTGTATTATTATAGACTTTTTAAAAGTATAAGCATTGAGGTTATGAGCTATTATTTGCAGAAGTATACAAATAAGGACAGTCGCTTTCTGGTTATAGATAACATATTGGTGCACTACCGCGACCAGGGCGAAGGAACCCCCGTATTACTTTTGCACGGCGCATTTTCTTCTTTGCATACGTATGATATATGGACTGACCACCTGCTTGAAAATGGCTTTCGGGTAATCAGGTTTGACTTGCCCGGCTTTGGCCTGACAGGCTCACGCCTGGACAAAGACTACTCAATGGAAATGTACAAGCGGGCCCTGCTCCATTTTATGGATTGCCTGAGTTTAGACAGTGTGCATATTGTGGGCAACTCATTAGGTGGGTGGTTAAGTTGGGAGTTTGCCCTGAGTTACCCCAACCGCATTAGCCGCATGGTGTTGATTGCTTCTGCCGGCTTTTTAGATGAGAAAAGCATACCCCTGCCTTTTAAGATGGCCAAAACGCCGTTTTTGAATAAGGTTATTAAGTATGTGGTGAAAAAAACTGTGTTTGAG
>CAZXTW010000348.1:0-6696 GCA_964643525.1 uncultured Roseivirgaceae bacterium | reverse complement strand
ACTGTTGCAGCACCAGTATGCAGGCCAGGTAATACAGGCCTCATTTGCTGGCAGGCTGTTGGGTAGCACAGTGCTGCCCTCAGCCCACACGGTGCCCCAGGTGCAGGTGGCCTTTGTATCGCTGGTAGGGTGGTTGGCCCAAAAGCAACCACCTGTGCCAGCAAGGCAACTGCGCTATGCGCCCCTGTCTGCTGGCCCTGGTAGCCTGGCCCAACAGGCCCTGGCTATAATCAATAACAAAGGCCGGCAAACCAGCCACAGGGCCATCAATTTTGCCCTGACTACCAGCCACCTGCCTGCCCACCACCATGCTAATTGCCAGTTGCAGGGCGTTACTGCCAGCAAAAGTGCCCTGAGCCCCAGTGGCAGCCACTGGTATGAGGTGGCCTTTCAATACACCAACCCTGCCACCCAGGCTGCGGCCCAGCCCCTAAGTACTACCATTACTGTAGATGTAAGCCACATGCTGCCCTACCTGCCCAAACAACAACAAGAACAACAACCTAGCCCAAAAGCCCATGAAACCCTCAGTACAACCGCTGGAAGCACCAGCCCAGGTAAACGTTAAGCAGGTAAACCACCTGGCCATTATACCTGACGGCAACCGCCGCTGGGCCAGGCAACATGGGCTTACCAGCCAGGCAGGCCACCAGTACAGCTTTACTACAGTGGCGCCAGAGCTGATAGCCCACTGTTGGCAACAGGGCATACATACGGTAACACTCTGGCTGTTTTCAACTGAAAACTGGAAGCGCACCCCCACTGAGGTGGCCCACCTGATGCAGATTTACCACGACATGCTGCAACTGCTGCTGCCCGTGGCTGCTGAGCACCAGGCTTGCCTGAAGCACCTGGGCAGGGCCGACAGGCTGCCCCAGCATTTACAGCGGGTAATGGCCCACGCCCAGCAACAAACCGCAGGCCACACACGCCGCCAGTTTAATTTTGCACTTGATTATGGCGGGCAAGACGAAATAAGCCGGGCAGCACAAAAAATGGCCCAGAGCCCATACCCAGGCAACAGCCAATGTCTGGCCAGCTGGCTTGACACCGCCCACGACCAGTACCCCAACCCCGATGTGGTGGTGCGCACCTCAGGCCAGGTCAGAACATCGGGCTTTATGATTTGGCAAACCGCCTACAGCGAGTACTTTTTTATTGACAAGCACTTTCCTGCCTTTACCTGCCATGACCTTGACACGGTTGTAGGCAACTACCAGAAGCGATCAAGAACTTATGGACGTTAAAACCAATTACCTGCAGGCCTATGAGGCCGCCAGGGCCATAACCAGTACACCGTTAAAAGTATCACAAAGTGTAAAGCTGGCGCCCGGTGGGCTGGCCCGCAACCGCTACTTTGTGCAGTTTAATGAGGCTGCCCGGCCTGAGGTAGCCCAGCAGCTGGCCAGCCTTGGCCAGGCACTGGGTATGCCCGCCACTGCTTTAGAGCGGGCCCAGGCACTTGCCCAAAACCAGGATGTAACCTTTTTAGGGGCCGCCGCCCAACAGGGGCAAGTACAGTACCGCCTGTACTTTGGTTTTGTGGGCTTGCGCACCGTGCCAGATGCGCCCCCCGGCGTGGCCGTAAGCTGGCAGCCCCAGGGCACCACCTATACTGAAAAAGTATATGACTATACCAAATACATTGAACCACAGCAGGCACAGGCCAGGCTACAGCAGGCCCTGGGTACCGGGGCCCAAAAGCCTGCGGCCAACCAGGCCGTGTACGATTTGTGCCTTGAGCTGATTGGCCACACTGACTATGGGCACCACTTTTTACAGGTAAGCGAGCCAGATACTGACAGGCTGTGGTGTGACTTTAGCCTGGTAGAGGGGCAGCCGGTAACTGTGGGCGCTACGCGCCACTTGCTGCTTCAGTTGGGCCATGTGCTGGGCATTGACACCAGCCCGGCCTGGGGCCAGTGGATAGATACCCTGGCCGACGATGAGGCCATTGAACACCTGGGGGCAGGCACTAATGGGCAGGGGCAACCTTTTGTAACCCTGTATATGGGCCACCCTGAAACCCCACAATACACCCCTGAGCAAACAGGGGGCATGCAAACGAGCAATATAGAAGAAATAATAACCTTTAATCTTAATCACATGCGAGACGAAAATTTTGAACAAGAGGCCACCTTCTTTACACCCAGCGACACAGAGGCGCAGGGTGTTGGCCAGGAAGCAACCCCAAAAACCGAGCCTAACCCAGTGCCTGCACCAACGGCCGAAGCGGCAGAGGTAGCACCCTCTGACTGTAGTTGCCAGGGCAACAGCCAAACCAACAGCCCTGGCAGCGGCCAGGTCAATGCGCCTGCCGCCCCGCAGGTAGCCCAGCCCAGCGTTACAAGCGCGGGCAAGCGAGCCATGGTATATGCCATTGGCACCTTGGGCTTTACCTTTAGCAGCCCTGAAAACAATGACAGCTTTACGCAGCGCAATGAAGGCAATATTAGCCCCAAGCAATTATTAGAATTGCTTGACAAACACCCTTATGAGGCCCCCAATGTGGTGTGGGTGTTGCAGTCTGTAGGCATACCCATTTATGCCATCAGGCCGGCGGGGGCATTTGCTACCACCGGGTATGAGTGGCTGCGGCAATACATGTCTGGCCAGGAAGATGGCAAGATAGAGCGGGTGGCCCTGGCAGGTACAGTAATGGGTACCAGTAAAATTATGTATGGCCCCAACCTGCCTGTAGTAGTGCCCGATTTGCGGGGCTTTGCTGCCTGGAATGTGAAAGACCTGATTGACGATGCCCTGGGCGAAGCACCCGATGGCAGTGATGAGGCAAAGGCAACCGAGTTTGGTAGCCGCCAGGAGCAACTGCGCCGTTTTTTAGAGCGGGTATACTACGAGCTGCGTAACGAAGGCCTCTCGCCACAAGACCGAGCCATTAACTATGCGGCCACCAACGTATTCCTCACCACCAAAATATTGAACGATGCCTTTAATGAGGGCCTTGAACTGGATCAGATTTATGCCACAAAAAGCCCCATATCGCCTGTAAACCTAGATCGGTTTGATGTAAGGCTTACCTTTTTCAACCCCAAGAAAAAGTCAGAACAGGCCCGCAAAGCCTATGAGTTTACGGTAGATGTAACCACTACCATACCATTTACTATTGGCGATGTACGCTCATGGTATCAGTACTAAACTGAGTTACCATTTTATTCACCATAAATTCTTAATAAAATGAGATTACCAATTCAAGCACCGCCCGTGCGCAGTACGTATTTTGGGGCTGGCCAGCAAAGTGCCATTACCCCGTCTGACTGCCCCGATGGCGACATTAACGTTACCCTGCCCGATGGCACCAATACCACATTACACAATGCCATTGGCTGCTGTTATGACTACCCAGACTGTAACCCCTGTGCAGGCAGCAAAAGCTCTAGCTACGATACTATTATTGGCCAGAGCTTTCCTCAGTGTGGCACCAACAACTCTAACAACTGCTATTATTACGTGAATTGTAACGGTATATAATGGCTTTTGGTAAGGAGTGGCCTTGCTGCTCCTTACCTTGTTTTTACTCACCTACTTACCTTACCTAACACAAACATGACACACCAACCGCACAAAAAACAGCTCATATTCAGCTCACTGCTTATTACTGTACTGGTTATTGTTTTACAGCAGGCCTGTAACAACACCCACTCGTTGGCCTTTGTGAGTAGCAACCCCGAGGTGGTGGGAGCCACGCCAGCCAGTTTTAACATAGGTCAAAACGGCACTGCCGATTATACCATTGCCATTGATGTGCCACCAGGCATTAACAAAATGAACCCCAACCTGAAGCTGGCCTACAACAGCTCGGCCCCTAATGGTTGGGTAGGTATGGGCTGGCAGTTACAGGGCCTGCCCAAAATTACCCGTACGGGGGCCATTATTGCTATTGATGGCTTTTCGGGCACGGTAAACTACAACGCAAACGACCGTTTTGAGCTTGACGGGCAGCGACTCATTAGCATTAACGGCACATATGGGGCCAGCGGCACCGTGTACCATACTGAAATAGAGTCATGGAGTAAGGTAGTATCAAACAGTACCAGTGGCTCGGGGCCGCAAAGCTTTACCGTAACCACCAAAAACGGCACGGTAATGGAGTTTGGCAACACTACCGACAGCCGCATTATGGCAGGTAACAGCAGCAACGTAAGGGTATGGGCCTGTAATAAGGTAACCGACCTGAATGGCAACTCAATGACTTTTACCTATACCACCACCCCTAATAATGCTAGCGGTGGCGGTACCATTAGCAGCCCAGGCGGCTATTACCCAACCAGTGTTGACTATACCACTAATGGCAGCACCACCGCCAACCGCTCAGTACAGTTTACTTATGAAGCACGGCAAGATGTGATTAACCACTACGTGGGTGGTTACCAGGTACAGACAGCCGCCCGCCTCAAGGGCATTAGCACCTACCTGGGCACCAATGAAGTTAAAACCTACAACCTGACCTACGCCAGCCAAAGCTATGCCACTGACCGCAGCACGGTGGCTACCATACAGGAAACCAGCCCTACCCAACAGCTATCACCCACTACGCTGGCCTACACGGCAGTGCCCACCCAGTTTAACAGTGCTTCTACCGTACTTTCTGGTGATTTTACAGTGAATAGCGGCTGGAACTCACTGAGCAATTACCCCATTACCATGGCCGATGTGAACGGTGACGGCCGCAGCGATGTGGTGGGTTTTAAAAGCGGTGTGCAGGTGGCCCTGGCGCAAGCCAACGCCACCTATGGCAGCACCAGTACCTGGAACAGTGGCTACAGCTACGGGCAAAGCGACTGGCAGGAGCAAGGCAAGACCCCCCGCTACATGGCCGATGTGAATGGCGACGGCCTGGCCGATGTGGTGGGCTTTGGTACCCAGGGTGTGCTGGTAGGCATTTCTACAGGCAGCGCCTTTGACAACAGTCTGTGGAACGGCGGCAATGTGTTTCCTTATTTTGGCCTGTATGCCCGCAGGAGCCTGCCCGACCAATACCCGGTGGCTTTTGGTGATGTGAACGGCGACGGCCTGACCGATGTGATTAATTTCATGAACGGCACACAGGTGGCCCTGTCACAGCAGACTTCATTCAAAGACCCTTCAAGCTGGATTGATAACTTTACCGTAGACCAGGGCTGGCAGGCAGCCAATACCCGCATTATGGCCGATGTAAACGGAGATAAGATGAGCGATGTAGTGGGCTTTGGCCAATCGGGGGTGCTGGTGGGCATTTCTACTGGTACCAGCTTTGATACTGACGCCTGGAACGGCGGTAACAGCTTTCCTTATTTTGATACCAACGGGGGCTGGAACAACCCGGTGAATTACCCCATTATGATGGGCGATGTGAATGGCGATGGCCTGGCCGATATCATAGGCTTTAAAGGCGGTACCCAGGTGGCTATTGCCAATGGTGATGCTTTTAATGAACCTACGCAGTGGATTGACGATTTTTCAATAGACCAGGGCTACCAGGGCAGCGACCCCCGCGTACTGGCCGATGTGAACGGCGACGGCATGATTGACGTAGTGGCCTTTTCTGCCAGTGGGGTGGTGGTGGGTCTCTCTACCGGCACCAGCTTTATAAAAACCCCCTGGAACGGCGGCAATACCTACAGTAATTTTGGTACTAACCAGGGTTACAACGCTACTTTAAACCCTCGCCTTGCGGCAGATGTAGATGGCGACGGCCTGAGTGATGTAATTGGCTTTGGCAACAGCGAGGTGCAGGCGGGCATGAACGCCGGCCCATACCCTGATTTGCTGAACAGTACTGTTGACGGCATTGGCAACCAGTATGCCATTACTTACGCCCCGCTAAGCAACAGCAATGTGTACACCTACAACGCCCAGCCCACAACGGTTGCTGCATCGGCCCTGGCCTTTTATACCGCACCAACCCCCACCCAGCAAATAATACCGGTATATGCTGGCGCCGTGCAGCTAAGGGGCAGCAACTTCCAGGCCGTGCAAAGCTATACCAACAGCAACAATGCCAGCATTAACAACAACAGCTACAGCTATACCCATACCTACCAGTATACCAACGCCCAGTACAACCGCCTGGGGCGTGGCTGGCAGGGCTTTCAAACCTACAGCAATATTGACCATAACGATGGGGTAACCACTACGTTAACCTACCTGCAAGACTTTCCTTTTACAGCTAAAGCCACCGAGGTGGCCCGCACCTGCAACAGTTATGCTACCGACCCCAACTGTAGTGACAATGCAATTCTGGGCCACCAAACGCTTACCTACCTGTGCCAGCCCGGCACCACCTGCAACCAAAACAGCATTTACAACCCCTTTACCAATGTGTACCAGGTGCTACAGGCACTGCATGTAACTGATAAGTACGAGTACAATACCTACGCCCTTTCGTTGGGCGAAAGCTATGCTTACGATGCTTATGGTAACCCAGTGATTTATACCAACCTGGGGTATACTGACAAAGCAGGCAACGACGTGACGGCAGCTGATAATGCAGATACCCTGAGGGCATTTTACAACAGCACGGCCAACAACATATTTGGCCTGCCCACTGCCCAGAAGGTAACCACTACTGCCGATACCACCGGCCTTGCGGCCACCACCTGTAGCGGCACGCCCACCTTTACCAGCCAGGACTTTGCCCTGAAAACCATGAGCTATGACAGCCGCTTTAACCTGGCCGATAGCTGCGTTTGGTACACC
>CAZXTW010000347.1:0-6723 GCA_964643525.1 uncultured Roseivirgaceae bacterium | reverse complement strand
TATTGCCAGCATTTGCAAGCCTGCCCACTGGCTGGCAGGTATTGACTACCCTATCAAGTTAATTACCATACCAGAAGGGGCCCTGCAAGGGTTTACTGATGAGATTTATGATTTAGACCATGAGCATTATGCTGATACCTGCGCCATTGACATACCCGGCCCTGAAACTGAGTTTCTGGGGCAGGTGGCCAGGCAATGGAACGTATACCTGGTAGCTCAAGCCAAGGTAAGGCACCCGGCATTTGATAAAAGGTATTTTAACGCCGGCTTTGTGATTGCCCCCAACGGGCAGGTCATTATGGTAAGTTATAAACACAGCCCGCTGTGGCCCGTTGAGCACTCGCTGTGCCCGCATGATGTATGGGACGAATGGGTAAGGCTGTATGGCCAGCAGCTGGAAGCGTTTTTCCCGGTGGCAGATACCCCCATTGGCCGCATAGGCATTATGATGGCCAATGACGGCTCTTACCCTGAAAACGCCCGCGCGCTGGCCATGAACGGTGCTGAAATTATTTACCGTGGGTCAATACCGCACCCGGCAGCCACACATAATATGTGGGAAATACAAAACCAGGCCAGGGCACTTGATAACAATTGCTTTTTAATTGCCCCCAACCTGGGTAATTACTATGTAAAGCCAGAAGCCACCACCCCCACAGATACCTTTGGGGGCAAGGCCATGATTGTAAACCACAGGGGCCAGGTAGTGGGCCGGCAAGACTATGGCGGATGTGCCACCTGGGTATCAGGCATTATTGACATAGCCGCCCTGAGGCACCACCGGTGCAAATCACAATGGACCAACTGGCTAAAAGATTTAAGAACAGATATGTACGCCAGCCTGGTGTACAATAAGGCCATTTACCCTAAAAACCTGTACCTGCACAACAAACCAATGGGGCATGATGAATATGCCGAAAAGGTAAACAAACAGCAGGTACAAAAAATGTTGAACGATGGCATTTGGCAAAAGCCCGAGGGTTAACCGGGCTAACGCCCGTTAACCATAGTATGCAACGTGCACCTGGGTGAGGCACAACAACTGGTGTGCGTTGCATTTTTAACTCAAAGGTATTTGTAAAGTAACCTCCGTGCCTGTTTGGGTGGGGTTGGCCTCTTTGCGGTCGGCAATGGTTAGCGTTATTTTTTGGCGGCGCCTGCTGTTTAGCAGGGCAATGCGCTCATGTACAATTTGCGAGGCCCTTGAGCGGCGCTTTTGTCCGTTTTGCGCCTGCCCGCCTTCCTTACCTGCCTCTTGTGCCTGCGAAATACCTATGCCATTATCAGTTACAGTACACACCAGGGTTTGCCCCTGCTGGGTAATGTTTAGGGCAATGGCCCCCTGGTTTTGGGTGTTCATGCGGCCATGCCACACCGCATTTTCTACAAATGGCTGCAACAGCATAATGGGTAGCTCGGCCTTTTCAAGGTCAGGCTCGCTTACTGTAATGCTGTAGTCAAAGGCATCACTAAAGCGGGTTCGTTCAAGGTCAAGGTAACGGCGCAGCGTGGCCAGCTCTTCGCCAACGGTAATGGTGGTGCGGCGCGATTGCTCTAAAATGCCACGCATTAACTGCGCAAACTGCGCCAGGTAGTCTTGCGCCAGCTCCTTATTATTCTCTAAAATAAACTTCTGTACTGAGTTTAACGAGTTAAAAATAAAGTGTGGGTTCATTTGGGCCAGCAGCATTTGCTGCTGCTGCTGGGCATAGGTAACGCCGTAGCTTTTCCCTTTTTGGCGGCGGTACCACACCACAAAAGCAGCCAGCAGCAGCACATCTATTAGCAAAAACCACCACCACGCTACTGTTACGGCCACCTGCCAGTGGCCCGGCACCAGCTGCTGGCCAGCATTAGTCAAAAACAACAGGTTTTTGCCAGCCACAACGGCACCACGCACTGCCTGCCCCTCTAAAATTTTAATTGGTTTAAACACACTACCTGTATACACATAGGTACGCTGCCCGGTACACACATACAGGTTGTGGCCTGGGTCAGTATACAAACAGGTCACTGCATTTTCAAACAGGCCATCGGCAAAACCCTTTTTCACAAAAGCATTATTGGCAAACAACACCAGCCCCTGCGTAGTGCCTACCCATACACCCTGCCCTGGCACGTGCGCCAAACCAGTAATAGTATCGGCTGGCAGGCCGTTGGCCATGCCGTAGGTTGTATGAGGGGTGGCCTGGTATTGCCCACTGGCAAATACCTGCAGCCCCTGTGGTGTAGCCAACCACAACTGCTGCTGCCCATCAACCACAGCCAATGGGCTGGCCAACGCCGGTGCACACCACAACACCAGCAAACAACACCAATAAAAGAAGCGACTAGTCATGACAACAATTTATTAATGATGCCCAAAGTTTGAAGTTGAAATTTACAGGTTTGCCCCATCATATGCACAACCTCACTGGCCCAACACCTTTTTGCCCTGGCCAAAAACGCTCATTTTTAACCAAAAACCACCGGTAGCACTCTGAAAAAGAAGCGCTTACCCCTAAAAACCACCATTAAGGGCGAATAACCTTACCCTGTAGCTTTTGCCTTGCCATTAGGCTCAATCAACGATTTTATTGCACTATACACACAATAAACAGCCAATAACCTTCGTTTTAGGCCCCTTTGGCCATTACCCCATACCCAATGGCAGGGCTCAATTTCGACGAATAAATGTGAGCCCACACATTGCCAACTGCAAACATTACATAGCCGTTGAAAGCACTCATTTGACAGGCGCACAATGAATAGTTACATTTGTTAAAGAAATAATTAAACAATTTCAGCCAAAACAAAACAGTTCCGGTAGGTCTTTATCTTAGAAATGTAGAGGCGGCGCTGAAGATAGACTTACCGGTATTTTTACCATTGATAACATAGTATGATTGAACATAGATTGATTTAGGGTGATTCTAGTAATTGGTAGCCAGGCGGGTAGGAATTTCCGCGAATAGGCAAATGTTGGCAACAACATTCTTTTATTTCCGAAAGGTATAATGGCATAATTAGGAGTAGATACAGTTTAGATTGCTGCTTGCCGCTACCAATTACACATTTTACACTTAAGTCAAAAATGGCCTGTAGGCCAGCATTTAAATGTGTATCATTGCTACTGTACAACTATTTTAAACAACATGTTAAGCCGTTAAAACAGCCAGCTATGTAACTCTGAAAGATGACCGACAACATGCCTACCCGGCAGGTTTGTCACAATCGATTAAACTAACAAAGTATGCTTTCATTTAGCAGGAATCTAATAAATACTAGAGCTGTTTTAAACCGACAAGACATGTGAATTTTTGCAACGCAACAACTGATGAGTAATTAATTGCAAGAACTATCATTTACCAGAGATTGCTAACTTAAAAAAGCAGGCCCCCAGCCTGCTTTTTTTCTTTGCCCCCAACGTCATTATCAATTCTCAATTGTTCATTATCAATTCAGGAACCGGTGCATCAGCTCATCCTTTTTACGGCGCGACACCTCAATAATTGAGTCATCGCTCATTTTTACATAGCCCCCCCGCCCTTTAATATAGCGCTGCACGTGGGCGGCATTAATCAGGTGGCTTTGGTGTATGCGCAAAAAATCTTTGTCGTGCAGCATCTCTTCAAACTCCTTGAGCGTGCGGCTCACCAACAGCTTAGGGCCGCCGGCCAGGTAAATATGGGTATAATTATCGTCTGCCTCACAACGCACAATATCTTTTACCTCTACCACATCAAACCCTTCCTGGGTGGGCAGCACCACCTTATGCAGCTGGTTGTTCAGGTTCTTAATATTATCAAAAAACACATTCAGGCCTGGGTTGGCCTCATTGGCGGGGGCTTGCCCCTGCTGCTGGCGGGTAGCCACTTTTTGCACGGCGGCCTTCAGGTCGCTCACGCTTACGGGCTTTAACAGGTAGTCTAACGCGCTCATCTTAATAGCCTGCAAAGCATAGCGGTCATGCGCGGTTATAAAAATTACCTCAAAGGGTTGGCCCTGGTGGCCTTCCAGGTTATTGAGCAGGTCAAAGCCCGAGCCCAGGGGCATTTCAACATCTAGAAATAACAGTTGGGGCTGGTGTTGCTGCACCACCATAGCCCCTGCCTCGGCCGTGTGGGCCTCGGCCAGTACGGCCACCTGCGGGCAGTAATGGGCCAGCAGGGCCTTAAGTGTGTCGCGGCTGTTTTGCTCGTCGTCAATAATTACAGCCGGTATGGTGGTGGTTGGAGCATCCATGAGCCAATAAAAGTAATGCATTTATCCCGGATTATGTAAGCATCCACCAGGCAGCCCGGCAACGCCCGCTTACTCGGGCAGGGTGCCCACTTACTCAGTGGTGGTTTACCTATAGTGCTGCCCGCCGTACCTTTACATTACCGGCCCATCTCAATACGCGGGCCTTGATGATGATTACAATAAAACGGACTACCCATATGCAACTAACCATCAATAACCTTTCTAAAACCTACCCCAACGGGGTAGCCGCCCTGCAAAACATTAGCTTAACCATACCCCAGGGCATGTTTGGGCTGCTGGGCCCCAACGGCGCCGGCAAAACCACCCTGATGCGCACCATTGCCGGCCTGCAGGCACCCGATGAGGGCAGCGTTTTTTTAGATGAGCTTGACGTGCTGAACGACCGTGTGGCACTGCGCCGCGTGCTGGGTTACCTGCCGCAAGAGTTTGGCGTGTACCCCCGCGTGAATGCCCAGGAGCTGCTTGACCATATGGCCATTGTGAAAGGCATTGCCAACAAAGCTGAGCGCAAAGAACTGGTAGCCGCCCTGCTGGAAAAGGTAAACCTGTTTAGCTTCAGGAAAAGGGCCATTAGCAGCTACAGCGGTGGCATGAAACAGCGCTTTGGCATTGCCCAGGCCCTGATTGGCGACCCACTGCTGCTAATTGTTGATGAGCCCACTGCCGGCCTTGACCCTGGCGAGCGCAACCGCTTTTACAATATTTTAAGTGAAATTGGTGAAGACCGCGTGGTTATACTCAGCACCCATATTGTTGACGATGTGAAAGAGCTGTGCAGCAAAATGGCCATTATCAATAAGGGCCGCCTGCTGTATACCGGCGCCCCTGATGCCGCTATAGCCGACCTTGATGCGGAAATCTGGGCCTGCAGCCTCAATAAGGCCGACCTACCCGCACATATTGAGCAACACCAGGTAATATCAACCAAACTGGTGGCCGGCAAGCCACTGGTGCATGTACATAGCCATAGCCAACCCGGCCCTGATTACCGCCCCGTAGCCCCAACGCTTGAAGATGTGTTTTTTACCAATATTATGCTTGACCAAACCGCACAGGCAGTGCCCGCATAGGCGCTCTAAACAATAGGTTTTAACTCAAAATAAAACATAACCGCCATGAAAACCACTTCTCTTTTTGCTGCCTTTGCCCGGTTTGAGCTGCGCTACCGCCTAAAAAGCCCTGGCTTTTGGGTATTCTTCGCGCTGTTTTTTCTGTTTTCGTTTTTGCCCTCTACTACAGATTCAGTTGTGGTGGGCCTCTCAGCAGGCAATGAGTTTAAAAACAGCCCCCTGGCCGTTTACAACATCATAATATTCATGTCGTTATTCGGCCTTATTATGCAGGCCTCACTGGTAGCAACCACTGCCAACCGCGATTATGACAGCCGGTACGACCAAATTATGTTTGCCGCGCCCCTGAATAAAACCAGCTACCTGCTGGGGCGCTGGCTTGGGGCCTCGCTGGCCTCTGTCATTGCTTTTGCCAGCGTGCCCCTGGGCCACCTGGTGGGCACACAAATGCCATGGGTAGAGGCCGACCGCCTGGGGCCCGTAACCCTGGCCCCATATGTAAACGCCTTTTTTGGCTATGCCGTACCTACCCTGTTTATTGTAGGCGCAGTACTATCCACCGCCGCCGCCCTGGGTAAAAAGAATATTTACGCTTTTGTGGCTGCCTCTGTACTGATGCTGGGCTACCTGCTGGCCGGTACAATTATGCTCAATACCCTTGAGCCAGGCACCACACCTGTGCTGCTTGACCCCATAGGCTTTTACGCCCTGGTGGGCTACACCCAATACTGGACACTGGCCGAAAAAAACACCCTGCTGCTACCCGTTGATGCCACCTTTGTATTAAACAGAGTAGTTTGGCTGGCCATAGGTGCAGGCACGCTAATTATTATGTTGTGGCGCTTTAGCTTTACCGCACGCCACCAAACCAAACGTAAAAAAGCACAGGCAGCTACTGACAGTACACAGGCAGCCAGCCCCCTGCCATTTTACGTAGCCACGGCCGCCCTGCCCAAAGTACGCAAGCAGTTTGGTGTGGGCCTGGTAGTTGGCCAACTGCTGGCGCGTACCAGGCTTGAGCTAAAAAGCATTATTAGCGGCACAGCCTTTTTAATCATAGCAGGCATAGCCCTGTTTAACATCATTGCAACACACCGCCTGAGTACATCAATGTTTGGCACCTCTATACTTGACCTGACTTATACCTGGCTTATTAGTGTTGAAAGTGCCTTTAGCCTGTTTCTGTTCATTATTATTATGTATTTCAGTGGTGAGTTGGTATGGCGCGAGCGCGATGCCCGTATTGACGAGCTGTATGATGCCGCCCCCATACCTACCTGGCTGCCCTTTATCAGCAAAAGTGCCGCCCTAACAGGTGCTGTGGGCCTGCTACTGGCTATTGTCATGGTGGTAGCCTGCACCCTGCTGCTGCTTAGCGGCAACCCGGTAGACCCGCCCCTTTTTATGA
>CAZXTW010000346.1:0-6734 GCA_964643525.1 uncultured Roseivirgaceae bacterium | reverse complement strand
TTTGCCCTTATGAAATCAACAACAACATCAGTAACATAGGTAAGCCCATACCCACGCTGGCTACCTACCTGCTTGATGAAGCCATGAACCTGGTGCCCCATGGCATTGCTGGCGAACTGTATGTGGGCGGGGCAGGGGTTACCCGTGGCTACCTGCACAAGCCCGAGCTGACCGCCCAGCGCTTTGTTGAGAGCCCCTTTGCACCGGGCCATAAACTGTACAAAACAGGTGACCTGGCCCGTGCGCTGAACAACGGCGAGCTGGAATACTGCGGCCGCATTGACGACCAGGTGCAGCTGCGTGGCTTCCGCATTGAGCTGGGTGAAATTGAAAGCCGCCTGCTGGCCCATACCAGCATTGACGAGGCCGTGGTGCTGTGTAAAGAATCAGCTGGCGATAAGTACCTGGTGGGCTACTACCAGGCCAAAGAACCATTAAAAGTGGCCGAGCTGCGCAACCACGTAGCCCACCAGCTGCCCGATTATATGGTGCCCAGCTACTTTGTGCACCTGCACAAAATGGCCCTGACCGTAAGCGGCAAAATAGACAAACGTGCCCTGCCAGAGCCAACCATTACAGCCAATGAAACTTACATAGCCCCCAAACCAGGCCTGCAAACACAACTGGCCGGCATTTGGGCCGAAATACTGAAGGTAGAGGCAGGGGCGATCTCTGCCGACCAGAGCTTTTTTGAACTGGGCGGCCACTCATTAAAAGCCGTTGAGCTGGTTAACCGCATATACAAAGCGGCCAACCTGCAGGTACCCCTGAACCAGATATTCAACAACCCCACCCTACAAGCGCTTAGTGCTTATATGGAGCTACAGCATGAGCAGCCACTCGCAGCACAGGAAGCCCCTCAAGTACAGCCCATCCCTAAAGCGGCACCCAGGGCTGCTTATCCGCTAAGTGCCGCCCAGCAGCGCCTGTACTTTCTGCACCGGTTTAATGCAGGCAGCATTGCCTACAACATGCCCCTGGTGCTGCGCGCCCGTGGGGTAATGGAGACCCAAAAGCTGCAACAGGCATTTGCTGCGCTTGTAGCGCGCCATGAAAGCCTGCGCACCAGCTTTACTGAAACTGACAATGGCCCTGTGCAACAGGTGCACCCACAGGTGCCCTTTGCCATTGAGCACCTGGGGCAGACCACCAACCAGAACCAGCTTATTGGACGTTTTGTACGGCCCTTTGACCTGGGCCAGGCACCCCTGCTGCGGGTAGCCGTGGCAGAGGTAGAGCCGCTGGAGCACCTGCTACTTATTGACCTGCACCACATCATTTCTGACGGCGTATCAAACAGCCAGCTTGTGCATGAGCTGGCCCGGCTGCTAGAGGGCCAGGCGCTGCCACCGCTGCCTTTTCAGTACAAAGACTTTGCCGTGTGGCAGGCCAATACTGCCGCTGCTGCCACTGCCACTAACCACCGAGACTACTGGCTGGAGGTATTTGCCCACCAGCCTGCCCCATTGAACCTGCCCACAGACTATGCTCGGCCCCCTGTGGCCAACACACAGGGGCAGCTGCTGCGCTTTGGCCTTGATGCAAATACCACCCAAAGCCTGAAGCAGCTGGCCCAGCAAGAGGGCACCACCCTGTTTATGGCCATGCTGGCCCTGTACAACCTGTGGCTGGCCAAACTTACCGGCCAGCACGATGTAACAGTGGGCACACCAGTGGCCGGCCGCCACCACCCCGACCTTGAGCACATGGTGGGGCTGTTTGTCAACACCCTGGCCCTGCGCAACAACCCCGGCAATGAACAAACCTTTGCGCAGTTTTTGCAGGCCGTAAAAGCCAGCACCCTACAGGCCTTTAACCACCAGCAATATACCTACGAGCAGCTGATTGACGACCTGAAGGTGCCCAGAAACACCGGCCGCAACCCCCTGTTTGACGTCATGTTTTCGTTTGAAAACTTTGGCGCATTAGACTTACAGATACCCGGCCTGCACCTGGCCGAGCATGAAACAGGTAACAGCACCAGCAAGTTTGACCTGACCCTTACAGTACGCGAAAAGCACAACGCCCTTGAGCTGGAATTTGAATATGCCACCGCCCTGTTTGCCCCGGCCACCATACAGCAGTTTGCTGAGCAGTTGAAGCATCTGGCAAAGGTGGTACTGGCCAATAAAAACACCCAACTGGTTGACTTGGCAATTGCCTCACCGGCCAAAGAGCAATCAGAGGCCGCTATTCAGGCCCAAATGCCAGATGCTGCATTACTTAAGATTTTGCAACGGGCATGGGCCCAGGCACTGGGTTACCAGCCAGAAAGCATTAGTCCCGGCACCAGTTTGGCCAGTGTTAGCCACAGTACCGATCAATTGGCAGCCCCCGCCAGGCAATTACAGGCTGCCCTTGGGGTGCCTGTTACTGTACAAAGCCTGCGGCAGCACCCCACCATTAGTGCCTTTCTGGCTTACCTGAACCAGCAAACGGCTGCCTACAGAAAAAGCGGCGGTCTGGTGCCTGCTGCGTATGATGCCCACCATACGCCCTTGCAGGCCATGCTGCAAGCAGCGCAGGCCCATGCTGAGCGGCCTGCCGTAATTACACATACCCAGCAGTTTACTTATGGCCAGTTGGCAGCCTATTGCCATACTGTTGCGGCCTGGTTGTGGCAGCAGGGCATTGCACCTGGCCAGGCTGTAGGTGTTTGCCTTACGCCCACGGCGCAATTGCCGGGCCTTATCTATGGCATATGGCTGGCAGGGGCCACTTACGTGCCCATTAACCCAGAAAACCCTGCGCAACGCAAAGACTTTATTGCTGCCAATGCGCAATGTGCCCTGGTTATTACCGGGCAGCACCTGGCTGCAATTGATGCCTTTGATAGGGTAGAGGCTGAGCCTGCTATTGCGCCACCGGCCCCGGCTGGCAGCCCGGCCTACATACTCTACACCAGCGGCACCACCGGCCAGCCCAAGGGTGTGGTGGTGAGCCACAGCGCACTGGCCCTGAAGCTACAGGCCCAGCGGCAGCTGCTGCACAGGGGCAAACCCCTGAACACCTGCCTCATGGCCAACTACAGCTTTGACGTAAGCCTGCTAGAGTTGTTTTTGCCTGCCTACACCGCCGGGCACCTGCTGGTGCCCCAGCCAGCACTGCTGTTGCAGCAAGAGGCACTGGCACAGGCACTGGTGGCCCACCGCGTAAACCTGTTACAGGGCACGCCGGGCTATTTTGAGGCCTTTATGCGTGTAGTCAGCCCCACAACCTTTGAGCAGCTTAACCAATGTATTGACACCATTTGTGTAGGGGGCGAGTCGCTTACCAGCACCCTGCCTGCCATGGTCAAGGCCAAGCTCCCTGCTGTACAGCTCAACAACCACTACGGCCCTACCGAGGCTGTAATAGATGCGCTGGTGCTGCCCAACATCACAGCCTTTGACCAGAACAGCATTGGCAAACCCCTGCCCAATACCAGTGCCTTTGTGGTTGATGCCAACAACCAGCTACAACCCCTGGGCGTGCCTGGCGAACTGCTGCTTGGCGGTAGCAGCCTGGCCAGCGGTTACCTGAACCGGCCTGAGCGTACCCAGCAAAGCTTTGTTACCCTGCCCCACCTGGCCTCAGGCACCCTGTACCGCACTGGTGACCTGGCCATGCAGTGGCCCGACGGCAGCCTTGTGTTTATGGGCCGAACTGACCAGCAGGTAAAAATAAGGGGCTACAGAATTGAACTGGGCGACGTGCGCCACGCACTGGTGGCCCAGCCGCAAATAACTGATGCGGTGGTGCAGGCCGTGGCTACGCCGCAGGGCAGGCAACTGATGGCCTGGGTCATAGCCCAGCCCTTTGATGTGGCTGCCATCAAAGCCGCCCTGGCCCGGCACCTGCCAGATTATATGGTGCCGGCCCACCTTATACAAATAAAAGCGGTGCCATTAACCCTTAATGGTAAAGTAGATTATAAGGCCCTGCCACAGCCCGAAAGTGCGGCCACCCAGCAGGCACAACCGGCTACCAGTACCGAGCAGGCCCTGCAACAAATCTGGGCGCAGGTACTGGTAACCCAGCCTGCCGCCATAGGCACCGGCAGCAACTTTTTTGACATTGGGGGTGATTCACTCAAAACAACCCTGGTGGCCAACCAGATAAAAAAGCAGTTTGGCCTTGACCTGCCTCTGAAGGCACTGTTTACCCACCAGCAAATACAAAGCCTGGCCAGGTACATTGATGCACAGCAGCCACAAGCCAGCGGCGTTGAACTGAAGCATGCTGAGCCACAAGCCGCATACCCTCTGGCTTCGGCCCAGCGCAGGCTGTACTTTTTACAGCAGTTTGAGGCTGAAAATACGGCCTACAATATGCCCATTACACTGGCTTTAACGGGCCAGGTGAAGGTAGCGCAGCTACAGCAGGTCTTTCAGGCCTTAATAGCCCGGCACGAGCCCCTGCGCACCAGCATCAGCACCGTTGAGGGCAGGCCCGTGCAGCAAATAGCTCCACAGGTAAAGTTTACCCTGCAGCGGCTGGCACAGCCCACCCTTGAGGCCAACATCAAAGCCTTTGTGCGGCCCTTCAACCTCACAGAGGCCCCACTGCTGCGGGCAGGCCTGTACAGCAAAAACAATGAACAGCACTGGCTGCTCATTGACCTGCACCATATCATTACTGACGGCCTGGCCAACAACCAACTGCTCAAAGACTTTATGCAGCTGTACGCAGGCCAGGCCCTGCCGCCGCTGCCATTGAGTTATAAAGACTATGCCTGGCACCAGCAGCAGGCCGCTTACCAGCAGGCACAGGCCCACAACAAACAATACTGGCAGCAACGCTTTGCTCATGAGCTAACGCCCTTGCAACTACCTGTTGACTTTGAGCGCCCCCCCGTAAAAAGCTACAGTGGGGCCACCTATGCCTTTACCCTACCCAAAGCCCAGGTAACCCAGCTCAGGGCTGTGGCCCAACAGCAGGGGGGCACCCTGTTTATGGGCCTGCTGGCTGCCTACCACATACTACTGGCCAAGCTAAGCGGCCAGAACGACCTGTGCATAGGCACGCCCGTAGCTGGCCGCAACCGGCCCGAACTTGAAAATATGGTGGGCCTGCTGGTCAACACCTTGCCCCTGCGCAACCAGCTAAATGGGCAGCACACCTTTGCCCAGTTTGTGCAGGAGCTAAGCCAACAAGTACTGGCTGATTTTGAGCACCAGCAGTTTGAGTATGAAGATCTGGTAGAGGCCCTGGCCCTACCGCGCGATATGAGCCGCAACCCCCTGTTTGATGTACTGTTTACCTTTGAAAACTTTGAAAACACTCCAATAACCCTGCCAGGTCTACAGGCTGAAGTAGTACCGAACGACTACGGTACTGCCCAGTTTGACCTGACGCTGAATATTATTGAAACTAATGATTGCAATTACCAGGCAAATATATACTATGCTACTCAGCTGTTTGAGCCGGCTACCATTGCCCGCCTGGCCAATGCCTACTGCTCCATTTTGGCTGCGGCAGTGCAACAGCCACAGCAGCCGCTGGCACAGCTTAGCCTGCTAACTGACCATGAAAAGCACCTGCTGCTCAATGCCTACAACCAAACCCAGGTTGAATACCCCCGGCAGGCTACCATTGTAAGCCTGTTTATGCAGCAGGCCCGGCAAACACCACAGGCCGTGGCTGTTACCTTTGGCCAGCAGCAGCTTACCTACGAAGCCCTGCACCAGGCCAGCAACCAGGTGGCCAACTACCTGATTGAAGCCTGCGCGCTACAGCCGGGCAGCCTGGTAGCCATCATGCTGCCCCGCGAGCTGGCCCTGCTGCCCGTAATCTATGGTATACTTAAAGCAGGGGCCGCCTATGTACCCATAGGCACTGACTACCCGGTTAACCGCATTAATGATATATTGACTGATGGGGCCATACCTGTGCTTATTGGCAGGCAGGGGCACCTGCCCCCCGGCATTAACCCGGCCACGCAGGTGGTTGACCTTGACAGGTGCTGGCCCGCCATAATGCAGGCGGTGGCAACCACCCCGGGACACCTGCCCGGCCCGCAGCAACTGGCCTACGTTCTGTTTACCTCAGGCAGCACCGGTAAGCCCAAAGGCGTTATGATTGAGCACCACAGCGTGGTAAACCGCCTGCTGTGGATGCAACAGACATACCCCATTGGCCCTGATGACTGCCTGGTGCAAAAAACACCTGTTACCTTTGATGTATCAGTGTGGGAACTGTTCTGGTGGTCGTGGGTAGGCGCCAGGTTGCACCTGCTGGCGCCAGGGGCCGAAAAAGAGCCGCAGCAACTCATTGAGGCTATTAACACCCACCAGGTAACCACCATGCACTTTGTACCCAGCATGCTGGGTGGCTTTCTGGCCTATGCCGGGGGCCAGCCTCAGCACCCTGGCCTGGGTAGCCTGCGCTATGTGTTTACCAGTGGCGAAGCCCTGAAGCCACCCCATGTGGCTGATTTTGCCAGCCTGCTGCAGCACCGTCCGCTTAAGCTCATAAACCTGTACGGGCCCACTGAGGCTACCGTAGATGTATCGCATTTTGAATGTGACCTTGAAAAGCAATACCCTGATATACCCATTGGCCGGCCTGTAGCCAATACCCAACTGTATGTTCTTGACGCCCACCTGCAGCTGGCGCCCCTGGGCACTGCTGGCGAGCTGGCCATTGGTGGTGTGCAGCTGGCCCGTGGCTACCTGAACAGGCCCGAGCTAACCGCACAGAAGTTTATCGTGGCCCCGTTTGATGGCGGGCGGCGCATATACCGCACCGGAGAC
>CAZXTW010000345.1:0-6737 GCA_964643525.1 uncultured Roseivirgaceae bacterium | reverse complement strand
CTTGTCGCTTGATTGCCTCGGGCCCAAAAATAACCTGAGTGCTGCTATTGAAACCAAGGGCATACCGCCCAATGTGCTGGTAAGTATTGACCAGGTAACAGATTTAATGCCTTATAATGATAAGGTGCTGCAACAAGCCTTGCTTTGGCTAAACAAAACTGCCACCATCAAAAACTGACAACCCAATTACACCAATGAGGCAAACAGGCCTTAGAAGTATCCTTGAAACCATGTATACAATCAATAAACTCTAGTCAAGATGAAAAAAGATAATACCTCTGGTACCGGTGATGCCCAGCACCGCAAAGCCAAACTAAAAGTGTTGGTAAAACCTAAAAAGTACGACGACGAGCAAATACAAGAGGCTGAATTTATGTGCATGGAGCACTTTGCCCCTTGCCGGCCCAATGACGACTATGAAGAGGGCAACGTATTGTTTTAACTCGTACCCCGCCTACAGCTAAACCCATTAATCTGCATCATTATTTCTTTATTTATAACTACTTAAACTTAATCAAAATGGAAAAAAAAGATCGAATCAAAGAGCTGGTGAAGCCCCAGCAAGTAGAGGGCATCAGTGAAAAAGAAGCTGAGTTCCTGTGTACTGAGCACCTTGCTGGTTGCCGCAGAAACAGCGGTGTTGTTGAAGACGACGACATCTTGTTCTAGGCCAAAAAACCTTTAACCAATTTCCTTAATCTTAACCATTATAAAATCTGAGAAACCATGAAAAACGAAAAAGAGAACAAAAAAGACAGTATCAAAGAGTTAGTGAAGCCTCAAGCCGCTGACGAAAGCCTGAGAAACGAAGCTGAGTTCCTTTGTGGCGAGCACCTGGCTAGCTGCCGTCGTAACAACAGCATCGTTGACGACGACGATATCTTATTCTAGTCTCCAATTCATCTGACTAAAAAAGCTGGGGCCCCAATCTACAAGCAAGAGGCCCCAGTTTTTGTTCACTTCTACTTTTTTAGCTTGACTACTACCCTACATCTCAGGTTTACAGTTTGCATCTGGCTGGTATTCTTCAATACTTCAGCCTAAACCAGCATCTTAAATAAATCATTTACTGGTGTGGCCTTCAATGAGGTGCCGCCCACTTGTTGTTGCATACCAGCAAACAAACCGTTGTGTCCGTATGCTGCAATCAATCACTCTTTACTAAAAAATTAAAACAATGGACCATATAAAGCTAAGCCATTACAGTATTCTCATTCCTGTGGAAGAGAACAATGAATATATGCTGTACAATACCCGTTCGGGCGGCCTTACCGTAGTTGATGAAGACCTGGGCCTGCTGCTAAATGACATTCAAGAGCAAGGCGGCATAGCGTTAAATACTTTGAACGGACATACCGATTCGGTACTGGCACTGGTTGAAGATAAGTACTTGGTTAACAGTGCGGAAGATGAAATCAATGAGTTCCATATCAATTATGTAAACCAGCGCGATAAGGCCATTGAGTACCTTGATAAGTCAAGTATTAACCTGACAGTGGGCACCACCATTGTATGTAATATGGGTTGCCCGTACTGCTTTGAGTTTGTTAAGCCCAACAAAACCCTGAAGAAGGAAGAGAACATCAAGGGCATTATTACATTCTTGAAAGAAATGATTGAGAAGGCGCCCGTTGGCCAATGGACCAAGTTTAATGTGACCTGGTATGGGGGCGAGCCCTTGATAAACAAGGCTGTTATTGAAAAGCTAACACCGCACTTACTTGACCTGTGTGAAGAGTTTGGAATTGAGTACAGCTCAAACATTGTAACCAATGGCCTGCTGCTTGATAAGCCCACCTGGGTGTTCCTGAAAAAGTACCACGTAAACACAGTGCAGGTTACTGTTGACGGCACAAAAGAGATACACGAAAAGAGCCGCCCGGTAAAAAGCAAGGGCCCCAACTATGAAAAGATAATGCAAAACCTCTCTATGATACCAGATGGCATGGAGTTGAACCTGCGAATGAATGTAGACAAGAGGGTTGCAGCGGCATTTGAGCGTTTTATTGACGACCTGACCATGTACGGTATTTGGCCACAACGTAGCCAGCAGGTACACATTTCGCCGGCGTGGTTGCGCACTTATGAAGGTGCAGGCGAAACTGAAACCCAGGACCGCTTTGAATATGACGAGTATTTTGATGCCACTATACGCCTGCGCGAAATACTGATAGAGCGCTACAACAACTGGGCTAATATTAACAATACCAAAAAGGCCAAACGGATGTTTTTAATGCCCAGCCAGGAAAAGGAATGCCCCACCTGGGTATCACCCTATGGGATTGTAATTGACCCTGAAGGCAATGTGCACAAATGTTGGGAAACCATACACGATGATAAACTGAGCATACACCATGTAAAAGATGGCTACGATATGGATCGGTTTAAGAAGTACCTGAACTATGACCGCTTTGAGGTACATAAAGACTGTTACAACTGCCCATTTATACCTGTGTGCGACCAGTTAAGCTGCTCAATACAAGCAGAAGAAAGCCAGAAACCACCCTGCACCTATTGGAAAACACGCACCAAAAGCCTGTTAAAAGAGCAGTACCTGATGCTACAAAACACCCCAGAAGCTATTGAGGTACCCTTTGGCAGAGAAAAAGAGAACAACGGCCATGCCAATAAGTAATTGGCTGGCCATACTAAACCCTATTGATTATGCGTATGATTGACCTACAAACCGGTAAGGCAGCACTTGAAGAACAGAAGGGGATGATTGATGCTATTACAGGCCTTCAAGACCAGTTTCACCCAGCATACTTCAACAACTTTTCGGTCTGTTTGGTTAACCGCCAGCTGCCACTGGCCAGCCTGCAAGAAGCACGTGGCAGGGCCCTCCACCAGTTAAATGTTGCCAATAGTAATCTGTTTTTGTTTTGTGATGTTTGTTACATGGCCTTACCCCAAACCCTGCGGTTTGAAGCCATGACGCATGCATTGGCTACCTGGCGCAAAAAGTTAGAGCAGCACCGCCACTTTCTGACCCTGCCCGAGGCCACTGAATTGATTGAGGCACTACAGGCGGCTGGCTACCCTTTTCATCAAAACATAAGAAAGCCCAAATACCGCGTTATTCTTGATGCTTTTAAAAACTTGGACGCCAGCTTTAAAAGCTTTGTGAAGTATGAGGTAAGTATACCTTATGCCAACAGTCTTGAGTTTGTACAGGAGCTGGTGCACCAGTATGCTAAGGTGCCTGAGCTGCAAATTATAGAGCGCATTGAGGTAACAAAAGCTTATGTGCCAGGTATTTCATTAAATGAAAGCCAGTTTCCGGCCATTAAAATTTTACTCAACAAGCAAAAGGTGCAAGACAGAAAGCACCCCCAAATTGCAGCTGTAACAAAGTTGCTGCAAACTATGGTAGCCAGTTTTGAGGCACTACAGCTAAACACTGACTATGCCATGCCTCTGGCTAAAGGCCTGTATGTAAGCCAGGGCTTTGGCAACTATAAGCAGTTTTTGAAGCTACTGAACATCATTGATGATGTGTATGACAGCCAGTTTAACTACGCATACCTGAAGTAAACTACTATTGATTTTAAGTTTGAGCATATGAATGCACGAATAGCCATAATAGACCAGGGCATAGAGCGTGAGCACCCCCGCCTAAAAAACTGTGACCTGACTCAGGTAACAATTCATAAGGAGGGCAACGGCAATTATGCTGTTTCAAATGGCCACCATGACGACTCTTCTGGCCATGGTACAGCCATTGCCGCCATTGTACATGGCATAAACCCTGACGTGGGCCTGCTGTCGGTCAAAATTAGCACCCATGATAAAAGTATTAAAGCAGATATCATTGCCGAGGCAGTACAATACTGCAATAATATTGATGATATTAAAGTAATTAACCTCAGCTTGGGCATACCTACCGAAGAGCCCCCTGAAGAACTGTATGATGCCTGTAAAGAGGCCAGCGATAAAGGCAAGGCAGTGGTGGCTTCGGCCTACCATTTTACGGCCATGAACTGCTACCCGGCCTACTTTCCGTTTGTGTTTGGGGTAGGTATTGGTTTGGTGCCTGATAAAACCAAATATGCTTATCGGGAAAATGACCCCATAAACGTTCTGGCTAAAGGCAGTGTGCAAAGGGTGGCATGGAAAAATAAAACTTTCCGTATTGCCAATGGCACAAGTTATGCCACTGCTCACTTTAGCGGCATATTGAGCAATTTACTTGAACAGGAAGCCGTAAAAGATATTCACCAGTTAAAAAAACTGGTAAAGCGAAATGCTTCAGATAAAATTTATGACCTAAACCGATTAAAAAGTGGTGACAAACAGGTTATTGAAGGCATTAGCCGCGAGCAGTCATACAAATTAAAGCGTAAGTTATTCTCATTTACTGAGCGCTCTAAACACATCAACAAACTTGCCTTATTTCCTATTTCTGAAAAAGAAATGAAAACGGCGCTTGAAATGAGTAAGGCCTGTAAGTTTGATGTAACCCTCATGATTGATTACCCCCGCTCGTTGTCTGCATTTAACAGCCAAAACAAGCATGAAGAAAGTTGCAGCGTTATAAGAAAGCTGCCTACTGATGCAGAGTATGACAGGTTTGATACCCTGGCGCTGGGTTATATTCTTGATCAGGATTTTGAGGCAAACCTGCTTATGGGTATTGAGTTGGTTAATGAATGTGTAAAACGAAACAAGCATTTTATTGTTTGGGATAGCAGCGTGTATGACCTGGTTAATGACACCATATTTACACTTAACCCTGACTATACCGGGCAAATTTATTTTAGCCGAATTACTGATAAAGAGTTTAAGGTGGTTCAAGACCTGATGGGCCTGCCTGCCATGTCTACCCCAATACTGGCAGTAATTGGCACAGGTAGCAAGCAGGGTAAGTTTACCTCGCAGCTTAGAATCAAAGCCTTGCTTGAGGCATATGGCTACCAGGTATCATTGCTGGGCACCGAACCACAAGCCTTTTTGTTTGGGTCTGACATGGAGTTTCCTATTGGCTACAAATCACCAATTGAGTTAATCGATTCTAACTGGGGTCGTTACCTCGATAAAGGTATCAGGGCCATACAAGACGTTAATAACCCTGATATTATCATTACTGGTATTCAGGGTGGCATTGTGCCCAGGGCACTCACCAGCTCACCTGGCTATATACTTTCGGCCTTGAACTACCTTATTGGCGTTAAGGCCGATGCTGTAGTGTGTTGTATTAACCCAAGTGATAGCATTGAACTAATACAGCGTACTATCGATACAGTTAATACCTTTTGCGGGGCTGTGAATTTGTTTTTTGCCATGACCCCTTGGGAAACCAAACTGGTAAAAATGAAAAACCAGGGTGGTATGATACACCTGCAACGCCTTGAAGAAGATGAGTACAGGCAACGCCTTAAAGAGATGACGGCCAAACTCAATGCGCCCGTAATTGATATCATGGATACAAACAATGACGACATGATTATTGACGCCATACAAAACGGCTTTGCTTGATACACACCCCGTACATTAGGTTACCCCTTTACCACTTTTAAACCCAACCCTTTGTAGCATGAATATAGTAAAAGAGCAGACCCTGCCTATTGAGGTAGAGGGCCTGGAGCCACTGGCGGTAGAACAAAGAAACCTCACTGCCCAGCAGTTTAATGAGCAATACGGCTACCCGGCACAACCAGTGTTGATGCGCCAAAAGGCTGCTGAATGGCTGGAGGTATCAAAGTGGACGGAAGACTACCTGGTGGGTGCTTTTGGCGATACCATTGAGGTTGCTGAACAGGTAGCCAACAACAAGAGCACCTTCAGGAAGTTTAGTATTCGCGATTACCTGGCCTATGCCAACCAAACCGATGAAGCCAACCCTTATTATCTGAATAACGGCCAGTTTCATCTGGGCACGCATTTTACAGACGATTACCATGTGCCAGAATATTTTAAATGCTGGTACCACGAAATACCCAGAGAAAAAAGGAAGCAGTCATTATCCTGGATTTACATTGGCGCAGGCAAAACCTTCTCTGCATTGCATCTGGATATTTGGCAAACAAGTGCATGGAATTGCCTTATATCAGGCCAGAAGTTGTGGCTTTTTTATGATATGAATCAGGCCGATTACCTGTACAACGGTAAGGTTAACCCCTTTGACCCTGACTATGATCAATACCCCAACTTTGCCAGGGCTAAGCCATTGTATTGTTTACAAAACCCTGGAGAAGTGGTTTTTACCCCAAGCACCTGGTGGCATGCTGTGTATAATGTTGAAAAAACTGTTTCGCTTACTGAAAACTTTATAAATGAAACCAACTGCCAGCATGTATTAGACTTTTTTAAGGCACAGAATGCACTAAAGGCCTACCAGTCTATGAAGCGTATTGTTGACATCCATTTACAATAAAACCCGATAAGACCGTGACCATTACAGAGAGACAAATAGAAAATGACAGTGTATTGATTATTGACAATTCACTGGCCGAGCGTGAAATCAAAGAGTTTTACGACCTCATTAACGGGCTGCCCTACCGAAAAAAAGAGGTAGACCATGATGGCGATGAGTACCCAATATTTAGTGTTGACTTTCAAACGGACAAGTTTTTAAACGGTACTAAAGTTGGCGCTAAAGGACAAAAGCTATTAGAAGAGCTTAAGTCTGACCAGCACCAATTGTACCGCTCATATGTAAACATGTGCCATTATGGAGATGTAGAATACCCCCATCGCGACTGTGATGTGAATGCCGAAGATATTACCGTGCTGTATTA
>CAZXTW010000344.1:0-6742 GCA_964643525.1 uncultured Roseivirgaceae bacterium | reverse complement strand
GGTAAACTGTACTGGGGGCAGGGCTGCCATGCGTGTACGCAGGGCACTTTCCATATCAAGGGCTTCTTCGGTATAGTCATAAATGTAGCTCACGGCCACGCGCAGGTCTTCCATCACGCCGCTAACGGCAATGTTTTTAATGGCTTCATACCGTTTAGAGCCCGTAATAAGGCGCAGCAGTTCTTTAGAGTCGCCCACCGTATTATCTACCGCTTCATGTACGTACTTGGCAATAATCTGGGTCAGCTTGTCAGAGGCCTCGCCGTGCAGTATGGTTTCAAACATATTGCGTGAGGTTAATATGTTATTGGCTACTACCTCTGCATAGGCTGTGGCTACTGCTTCCTGCCGTTTTAAAAACACGCCCTGCAGTACAAAGGGGCCCAACCGCCAGGGCTTTTGCGGAAAAAAGATAAGCTTCAGGGCCAGCCAGTTGGTGGCATAACCTACCAGCAGGCCGGCAGCGGGCAACAGCCACCAGGGTTGGTAAAATATCCAGATGCTCATTTGTATCAGGCCAAACAAAAAGCCAAAGTAGGCGCCGCTGCGTTCAATAAACTTAAACTCTTCTTCGCCACAGCGTAAAAAAATGGTATTGAGCAGGGCCTTGTCTTTTACCAGAATATCAACCACCATGCCTTTCAGGTCAAACAGGTCGTCAATATTATCTTTTACACTGGCAATAATTTGCTGCACTACTGTGGGCAGCTCCTGTTCTGCCCGTTCATAAATGCGTTGTTTAACACTTTGCGGGGTATTGCGCCAAATGATGGGTGCCTGCGCTACCATTACCTCATTAATAATGCGGTGGGCAATGCGTTTTACCTCGGGATCCATAGTTTCAGTAACCCGCTCAGGGTCAATGCGGCTAAAGCGCTCTTCAATGGTAATGAGGCGCTCTGTCAGTAAGTCAACTGACTTGGCGGCCATTCGGCCCGCCTTAGAGGGTATAATGCCCTGCCAGCCCAGGTAGGGGGGTATGCCTATAAACTCTAAGGGGTAAAAGGTCATTTTCAAGGCCAGCACGTTGGTGCCCCAACCTACAATGGCATTGATTACCGGTATGGCTAAATAAACCCAAAAGTCAGGGTGCTGAGCAATAAATTCTTTCATGGCGCTGTGTGCAGCAATATAATGATATTCTGCAATGCCCCTTATTCAATAAGCCCTAAAAATAGCTTTAGCCTAATCACCTTTTTTACTGAAGTATAGATTTGAGCCTTAAAGGCCTCATTTGTATACATTTCAAGCAGGGTATTTTCAACCAGTTGTGGCACCTGCCCGGGCATTAGCACCTGGTCACAGCCTGCTTGCAGCGCCAGCAGGGCCGACTGTGGTATGGTGCTTACGGCCCCCATGTTTAGCGCATCAGTTACTACCAGGCCCTTGAAGCCCAGCTCGCGCTTAAGCAGGTTGGTTACCACCACGCGTGAAAGCGACGCCGGCAGGCCGTCAGTATCATACTGGGGGTGGCCAGTAACGGCAATATGGCCTACCATAATGCTAAGCACATGGTTGGCTATTAAAGGTTTGTAATTGTTGGCCTCAGTCAGGGTACCATCAATGTATACCAGTTTTTTATGGGTATCGCCTTTTACCAGGCCATGGCCAGGAAAGTGCTTGGCCGTAGCCACAATGCCCATGGCCTGGGTGGCATTGATAAAAGCCTGGTTGTACTTTACTACAGTATCTGGGTGCGGCCCAAACGAGCGGTTGCCTATGGCAGAGTTGTCATTGCCTACATCAGTTACCGGGGCATAGTTATGCCTGATGCCAATCTCAAGCAGGTCGTTGCCAATAACCCGGGCCACAGAGTCGGCCATGGCGCTGCTGGTAATGGTATTGGTTTTGCCTACAGGCTGCGTGCCGGCTATTTTTCGGTTTACCAGGCTGGGCTCAGCATCGGCACTGTACAGCAGGGGCACACCATTGGTTAATAAGTTTAACGCATTAAATGAGGCCACCAATTGTTTAAACCGTTCTTTATCACCATTAAGCAGTAATATGCCACCAATATACCCTTTGGCAATGTACTTGCGCAGGGTGTCATCAGGTTGGCCAAGCCTGCCTGCTGCGGGCACAATTAACTGGCCTACGCGTTGTGTATCTGTGAGGTGCTGAAAAATTTCGTCTACTCGGTACTCTAAGTAAGGGTTGTAGCTAAAAAATGCCGCGGCATCCATGGCCCTAAGGCTATCAGTTGGGGTGGTGTCATTTTGGTGTGTAACTGCGGCAGCCAGCACGGTATTGCCTAAACCCAAAAAGGTAAGACACGCAATAACCAATAAAAACATGGCGTAGGCACGCCAATTTGTTGTCAGGTATTTCATTCAAACAGCTATTTTAAAAATAGAACAGCAAACATCGTACAAAAAGTATTGTCTATCAAACAAATGGCTGTTTTCGGCTGTAGGTAGGGGTACAAAAAGAACTGCCGCTTAAGGGGGTAAGCGGCAGTTCTAAAAATAAGCATGATTGAAAATATAAACACGTTTGTAGCAAGTCAAGTTGCTTATTGCGGCTTAACTCTATGCTTGTATCTGCTATTATTTGTTGTGTTAGGTATTGTGATTGTATGCTATTAATCGAGTAACATGTATTAACAAAGTGTAATTCCGTCCGTATATTGTTCAAGTTACTGCATGCTTATAGAAAGGTCAAACTGGTGCAGAGTTAATTGAAAAAAATACTGGGTATTGGTGAATTTGGCCTGAAAGCACTTCACCAAATTACGTTACTTTTTTCTCGGAAGCCGGGCAGCACAAAAAAGCCCCGCAGGGCGGGGCATAGGTAACAGCCAGCTTAACAGGCTGTTGGGGTAGTATTTTGTAGTGGTTTACTTAAATGCTGAAGCCAACAGGGTTTGTAGTTCATCCCACGAGGCCTTATCGGCAGCTTCGTTATAGGCTAAGGGTAGTTTAAACTCTTTGCCCTTGTCAGTAGCTTCTGGGTTGGTAAAGCTGTGCGTGGCCCCTTCATAACTAACGTACTTGTAGTCGGCCCCGGCATTATCCATAGTTGCCTTAAAGGCAGTTACGGTTTCAGGTTGTATAAACGGGTCGTCAGCCCCGTTACAAACCAGTATTTTAGCTTTTACCTTACCTGCTTCAGGGGCTATGGGCACCTGCACGCTGCTGTGAAAGGCCGCTACGGCATCAAGGTCTAGGCCGGCATTGGCCATTGATAGCACCACGCTGCCCCCAAAGCAGTAACCAATGGCGGCAATCTTGTCAGGGTCAACATGAGGGTTGGCCTTCAGTTGCTCCATGGCCGCTTTAAAACGGGCGGTGCCCGCATCAAGGTTTTGCATAACCTCATTCATAAACTTACCGGCATCATCAGGGTGGGTGGCCAGCTTGCCATCGCCATACATATCAACAGCAAAGGCAACAAAGCCCAATTCGGCCAGCATATCGGCCCGCTTGCGGGCATAATCATTATGGCCCCACCACTCGTGCACCACCAGCACACCGGGGCGCTTGCCTTCAAGTGAGGCATCATGTGCCATGTAGCCGGTTAGCTGCGCCCCGCCAGCATTATAGCTTACTTCAGTAACGGCCAGCTGCACTTCTTTGGCCTTCAACTCAGTGGGGGTATTGGCAGGTGCCTCCTGGTTTTCATTTACTTTTTTTTGTGGGCTGCTACAGGCCATGGCCATTAACAGGCACAACATGAAAATACTGATTTGTTTCATTGGTTTGTCAGTTAGTCTCGCTGTGTTCACGGTTTATGGTGTTGTAGTAAAGTATTGTGCAGCCAAGTTATTGTATTTTCTAACAACTGCCCGATGTACCCTGGCAGATTGACCGTTTAAAACAAAAAGGCCGCACAATGCAACAAACGTTCTGGGTTTGTGGCAATGCACGGCTACCGGCAGTGGTAAACGCAACAGAGGGCCTTCTTCAACTTCAACCAGTAATAAATCTCTCACAATCAATTACCAAACTACCACACAATGAAGCGCCCTCTGTAGTATTCAGGATTTATAACTTATTTAACGGCGGCTTTATTATTTATTCAAGGCAGTAAAGTTTGCGTCACCCTCTACATGTAGGGTTATGGCCTCTTTTATGGCCTGGCGTACGGCTGCCTGGTTATAATTTTCTTTACCAGCCCACTCTTCATCAAGGCCAAAAATCCTTTCGTACAGCAGCTTGTCATCTACTTTTTTGATAAGTGTAATGGTTTTTTTGCTGCTGTACAACTCATTCCATACATGCCTCACATCAGCCCAAAACTGCCCATGCTCCTTCCAATAGTCTATGGCCAATTGGCACTTGTTGTCGGCTACCTTGGTGTATGTATTCCAACCTTTTTCCTGGGCCAATAGTTCATCGCCTGTTTCTGAGCGAATTACCTTATCGTTATCCTGTTCATGCACCCAGCCATAGGCAGTAACCTCCTGGCGGTTTCTGCGGCGCATCACATTGTAATCGGCACGTTTGGTATATTCTCGGCGGGGCAGGGGGGCATCAACAGTACTTTCCCAATAGTGGCGGCCGTCGGCATGTACCCAGCTGGCTGCACCACTGTAGCGGGGGCTGTCGTCTACCTGGTACACATGCTGCACCCATTTGCCCTTGGCTTCATTCTTGGTTAATGTAGCCGGTTGCCAGGTCAGTCCTTTTTGGTAGTTGTAAAGGTCTACACCCTGATACACCCAGTCTTGTCGCCAGTGCTTTACAATGTATTGATCACCCACCACCAAAATATGTTGCAGGCTTATGGTGCCATCGGGGGCCGGGGCCTGTACCACATACTCTAACCCGCCAGAGCGGTAGTTGTCATGAAAGGTATAATCTGCTTTAGGCGAGAAAGTTTCGGCAAAATTAAAACCTACCTCATAGCAGCCGCACATATCAGTAATGGCCGCTTTATCTAGTTTTACTTTATTTTTTTGTGCCAGTACCGCACCGGCCAGCAGCATTAGTGTCAGTACAGAAAATAGCTTTACAAAGGTCATGGCATTGGTATTATTCGGTTTCAGGAATGTAACTGTATGATATTTGCGGGTGGCCACGCTCGCCCGTTAGTGGGTTTAGCATGCCGGTAAACTGCAGTTTGTATAAAAAGCCTGCTGCATCTCGCATTACATAGTAGCGGTCGGTATTAACGCCGGTTTCGGCTTCACTGCCGGGCTGTGCCACCGTGCGCCAGCTGCTGCCAATAGCATTCTGGCTGCTACTAAAAGTAAGCCCTGAGGCATCGGCAAAGGCAAAGGCTTCAAAGCTGGGGCCGTCGGCTACCATTACCTGGGCCACTTCAAACCCTGAAGAATTGATAACCACAAAATCTTGAAAGTTGTAAGGTATAGCCGTGGTCTGGTCAATGGGCAGCAAATTGGTAAAGGTGCTAAAAGCAAAGTCCCATTCGGCTTTGGCAGGCTCAACACTTACGGTGCCCTGGTCAAGGTTTACAAACTCAAAGTTGTTGAGCTCGTTTTTGGTAATGTTCAGGCTATTAAAATCAGTGGCATCAATCGTGGCATATTGTAACTCATAGCCGTTGCCGTTTTGCAGCACCCTGATTTTCATCCAGCCGCGTGGCGCACCACTGGGCTGGTTGCCACGGTTAATAATAAATACAGGGTTATCAGCATCGTTGGCTGCTATGGCACCCATGGCAGTGTTGGCCAGATTGCCGTCTGGTGCGTCAATCCATGACGAGGCCTGAAACAACCACGGTGGGGGTGGGCCAAACAAAGCGCCAAAAATAGCGTTGATATCCAGCTGGCTGCTCAGGCCGGTGGTATCAGCGGCGCTTACCTGGTTCATGTCATTTTTATCAAGGGCCATGGCCAGCATACCCACCGAGGGGTTTAACCGCACATAAAAGCCTGACTCGTTAGAAAAGCCCAGGTCCCAGCTTTGCCGGGGCACTACGGTGGCCGATTCATCACTCAGGTCAATATATACCTGGTTGGGTTGGGTGGCCCCGCCCACCGCGGCATCAACTACCAGCGTACCAGCAGGTGGGGTGGCTGGCAGGTTGGGGGTGTCATCATCATTATTACAGGCACTCATTGCCAGCAATAGGGTGCAGAGCAGTAAGCACAGCCCTGCGTGTAGGGGTTTGTTCATGTATTTCATGGTTTGTTGTTATTAAAGGTGAGCTGCAGGTGCACAAAGTAAGAGCGGCCGTAGCCTATGGGTATGCTGGGGCCGCCGCTGTGTACACCGCCACCACCGGCAGTGGTGTTGATGTTTTGAACGTTCAATAGGTTTTTGGCACCTGCGGTTAATGAAAGCCAGGGTTTTATTTGGCGGCGCACGGTGGCATCAAGTAGGTGGTAGGCATCTATGGTGCCCTCTCTAACCTGCGTCACTGCTTCTGAATTATCTACCACATAGTTGCGCTGCTGCCCGTTTAACTTATAAAATGCACTAACATGCAGCTTTGGGCCCTTCAGGTAGTACTGCACCTGGCTGTTTATAGCTGGGGTAAAGAAAAAAGTGCGTAGTGAAAGGGTATCATCTTCAGCCAGGCGGTTGTAGGTACCTGTGTAAGAAAAGCCTGCCTGTACCGAGATGCCATTGCCCAGCTGCGCCTGCTGCCTCAGGTCGGCCCCAATGGTTTTAAATTTTAACACATTGATATAAGTAGTGGCGTTGGGCCGCTCAGCATCCTGCCCAAAGTTAATTTCATTATCTACCGTATTATAAAAGGTGTTAAGCGTAGTAGTTAGGCTGTAGCCATTTTGTGTTGTACTTTCCAAATTATTTCCTGGAATGATAGTCTGTAA
>CAZXTW010000343.1:0-6746 GCA_964643525.1 uncultured Roseivirgaceae bacterium | reverse complement strand
CTTATACCAAACCCACCAAATGGAATACGGTACAGCTCATGAAGGCCGATAGCAACTACACCTTTTTTGATGTGGTAGCCACTACCAACAAACGCGAAACACTGCCCGACCTGATTAGGCAAGCGTTTGAGCAGGCGGTAGACTCTGTAGAGCTATGGAAAACGGAAAACCCAGACAAAACCCCTACCTGGGGCAACTTTAAAAATACTACAGTAAGGCACCTGCTAAGGCAGGCCCCTTTAAACCGTACCAATGTGCAAATTGGTGGCAACCATAATATTGTTAATGCGGCCAGTGAGTTTCATGGCCCCTCATGGCGCATGATTGTTGAGCTGGGCCCTGAAATAAAAGCATGGGGCATATACCCAGGCGGGCAGTCGGGCAACCCAGGCAGCACCTGGTATGATAACATGATTGACCCCTGGGCCAAGGGTGAATACCTGCCCCTTTTGTTTATGCATGCCCCTGACGAGGCCCCCTCACGCACACTGATTTCACAAACACTTAGCCCAAGTAATTGATATGTTTTACATAAAAATCATACTTACGGCAGCCATTGCCTTTTTTACCGCTTCATTATTGCCATGGTACGGCATAGTAATTATAGCTTTTGTTGTAAACCTTATATTGCCTGGCCGTGGGGCTGGCGCCTTTTTCAGTAGCTTTTTTGCCGCCCTACTGTTGTGGTTTATTACAGCTTTTCTGATTCATAACCAAAGCAGTGGCCTGCTTAGCGATAAAATTGCCCAGTTAATAGGTTTGCCTAATGGCATTATTTTAGCGCTGGTTACCGGCATTATAGGGGGCCTGGTTACAGGCTTTGGCGGCCTTACAGGCAGTAGCTTACGCAATGCCCTTTCACCACCCAAAAAGAAAAAGAAAACCTATTCATAAAAATAAAGCCCCGCTGTTGCGGGGCTTTTTATTTTCAGGCAATTGTTCTAATTGCTGGTTCAGCCTTAAGTACTTTCCTTGACTGTAACTGCTGTTACATTGTCGTCAGAGGTGCGGTCTACCAGTTTATTCAAAGGGTCTATCCCTGCCCGGGTAGGCTTACTGCTTACGGTTATTTCTATAGTAGCCGTACCTTTTTCAGCACCGTTGCCCGTGGGGTTTATCTTATGCTTTTTCAGGTACAACAGTTTCTCATCGCCGTTTTCATCTTCACCATACACACCAATATCAATCCAGTCATTGTACTGGGCCAGGGCTGTTTCATTACCCAGACTGTCAGCCCGATATTTAATTGATGAGTAATCAAGGCTAACGGTATACTGCCCCTCACCCACTTCTGTATAGCTGGCAGTATTGGCCTTGTTTTCATACAGGGTAATGGTTTCAAAAAAGTCTTTGATTACCCACTGTAGGCTATCGGGCGTTACCTCTTTAAAATAGCCCAGCAACTCTTTTGTTGTGGGGTAGCGGCCTTCTGCCCAGGCCCAACGGTTCAGGTAGCGGCGCAAGGCAGCATTCACACTGTCTTCGCCAACATAATCCTGGAAGGCATACATCAGCAATGAGCCCTTACGGTAGTGAATATAGCCCTGACTTTCTACAAACTCTATCGGCTGCTCTTTTTTCGTTTCTGTGGTGCGGCCGCGCAGGTAACGATCCAGCTCATACTTCAAAAACTTCTGCATTTTTTCTTCAGAGTAGTTCTTTTTCATAACCATCAGCGCAGAGTATTGCGACAGGGTTTCTGAAAGCATGGCATTGCCTTTTACGCCCGCCTCAGTAACCTGGTGCCCCCACCACTGGTGGGCCACCTCATGGCTGGTTACGTAAAAGGGCATATCAACATCGTCTTCGCCTATTTTCTGTATAAAGCCTATATCTTCAGAAAACGGAATGGTATTGGCAAATGACTGGGCAAATGAGGCATACCGCGGGAACTCCATAATGCGCAACTGCCGGTACTGAAAAGGGCTGAAGTTTTTAGTAAAGTAGCCCAATGACTCTTTGAGGCCGCGCATCATCCGGTCAAGGTTATACTCATGGCCTTCATGGTAGTATATTTCCAGATTCACTTCCTTACCAGACCGCGGGTCGATCCACTTGTCGCGCTGTATGGTATAATCAGCCGATACCATAGAGAAGAACGGCGCCATTAACGTATCCATCTTATAATGGAAGTAGCGGCGGTCACCTTCAACCCACTCTCTTTGCAGATAACCCGGCGATATGGCAATCTGGTTGGTATCAGTACCCATGACAATTTCAAACTGAATATGGTCTGCATCATCACCAAAAAGGCTGGTGGTCAGGCCATAGGCATCGTCACGTTCGGGTAGGCGTTCTTTAGGCGCAAGGTCATAATCTCGGCGCGTATTGTCATCACCCAGTTCAAGCCCGGTATTATACCCTATTGACGGAAACTGCGTGTTGTTAATAAACGTACCGTTATACACTACATTGGTGCTTGAGCCTGACTCAACAAAACCATCAGTAGTAAAGGTGGTTTTGAAATACATCTTTAAAGTATCACCTGGGGCCAGGGGCGCTTCAAGCTCATAAATAGTAAACCTGAAATTGTCCCAACGCTGCTTTACCCCGTGGTTGCGCGTAAAGCTCACCTCATTGCTAATCTGAAAGTCGCTATTTTCCTGAATATGAATCTCGCTAATAGGGGCACTATGCTTATTCTTTAAAATATAATACCCCTGGGCCACATAGTCTCGGGTTTGTGGGTACAGGTCCATCTTCAGGTTAATATCTACCACTTTGGGCTGTGGCTGCCTGTCATACTGTTTCAGCTCTTTCTCATAGTCGGCCTGGCGCTCTTGCCGGGCATCAGAATTGGCATATTGGTTTACTACCGTGGTGTTATAGTAAATGTAACAGCCTGATAGTGAAAAGGTGAGGAAGGTAAATACCACAAATGACAGCATGGGGCGCGTAAAGCGCAGTTTAGACAGGCGGGCTCTTGTTTTAAACAGTACATCGGCCCCGCGCACTGAAAACAGGACTGACACACTAAATAACACCAGGGCCAGCCCAAACCAGTAAACCTGAAACCACGACCAGCCACCCATGTAGTGGCCAAACTTGTTCATTTCAGAAAAGGTACCAAAATCGCTGGCGGCAAACTGAAACATATTGTGTTCAATACCCCATACAGGCAGTATGTCAATCAAAATAAAGAATACCACAAAGGCGGCATACCCTAAAAACTTATGGTTAAGCAGTACCTGTATAAAAAAGCCCAGCAGGGTATACAGCAGCAAGAATGACAGTGTGCTGCGGAACATGGTGCCCAGATACACACCCAATTCAATTTGTCCGTACCCTTTTGACAGCTGTACCAAAACACCAGCCACAAGCAACATTACCAGTAAACTGAGGTGTACATACACCATGGCCAGAAATTTACCCGTAACGGTTACATAATTGGGGTACGGCAGGGCATCGTAAATAAGGTTGATCTTTACATCACGCTCTTTCCAGATCAGCTCACCAGTATAAAACACAATAATGATCAGAAAAAACAGGTTAAAGGTACTGATGAGCTCTACCACAGAGTAAGAGGTCATGTAGGTATATACCCCGTAGGCACGGTTCCAGTTCATGGCATTGACAAACAGCATAAGCATGCCTATTGATACAATGGCAATGAAGGGTATCTGCTTTCTGATCCAGCTAAAGTAAAAGAATGACATGCTAAGCGTTTGCTTTACATGGGTGCGCCAGCCTGAATGCTGCTGCACGGTAGGTATGCTAATGGCCTCGGGATTGAGTTTTTCAGCAGGCTTGGCCTTTTTACGGCGCAGGCGTAAGGCTTTGCTGGCGCTCACATCAAACCTGAAGGCTATATAGGTAACCCCAGTAATGATTACAGCTATTGACACCCACAACAGGCGGTTGGCCAGTATGGCCCCCTCAAGCGGTACCGTCATGCTGTTGCGCTCTGCAATGGTCCAGTATTGGGTAAAGTAGCTAAACGCATTCAGCCCAAAGGGGTCAATCAAAGCGGCAATGGTTTTATTCTCCAGGTCGTTAATAAACTGAAACGAAATCAGGTAAAGCACCAGTAACAAAGCCCCTTGAAAAAACACGGTAACCATACTTTTACTCAGGGCCCCACCCGCAAAGAAGATGGCACTAAGTATAAATATATTGGGCAGTATAAATACTACAAAAGGTGATATGTAGTACATAATATTAAAGGGCACCATATTTTCGGCTTCCATCCAGGGCATCAATGGCCCCAGGGCAAAGCCTACAAACATACCTGCATAAATAAATACCAGCACCAGCAATGAGCCCAAAAAGCGCCCAAACAAATACTGCCACTTTTTAACAGGCGTTGTAAAAAACATAGAGGCCGTGTTGTGCTCCCAGTCACGCAAAATGGGTACGCCCATTACTGCTGAGGCTATAATCATACAAAAGGCCCCCAGTATAAGCATCATATTAGTAATGACGTAGGGCGAGTTTTCTTTTACCTGGCCTGCACCACCACCAATCTGGATAGCATCTGTCGTAGAAGCCAGGAAAGCCATTAAGAAAAATATCAGGAAGTAAATGTAGGTAGCCGGCCGGCGCCTACGGTAATTTATTTCAAATAGTAGTACATTCCACATGATTGATAGCTGTTAAGTTGAGGATAAAACGGGTTAGGAAAGGGCTGCCTCTTGTGTGCGTTTGCCCATGATTAACGAAAAGTATACATCCTCTAAATCAGCCGGAATGCCTTCAAACGAGGGGTCAGGCTGCATATCACTAAACACAGTCACCTGTGGCTTGCCGCCTATCATGCGTTCAGAAATAACATTATACATCTTTTTATAGGCGGGCAGGTCTTGCTTATCAATCGTTTTGCGCCATACGCGCCCTTCAATATCAGCAATGGCATCTATGGGGTTGCCCTTTAGTATTACCTGCCCTTTATTAATCACGGCCATGTCATTGCACAGCTCTTTTACATCTTCAACAATATGAGTTGAAAGAATTACCACCGTGTTTTCGCCAAGCTCGCTCAGCAAATTCAAAAATCGGTTGCGCTCGCCAGGGTCTAGGCCAGCGGTAGGCTCATCAACAATAATCAGTCTGGGGTTGCTCAATAGGGCCTGGGCAATGCCAAAGCGCTGCTTCATACCGCCAGAGTAGCCCCCGAGCGATTTTTTGCGCACATCATATATATTGGTTTTTTGCAATAAGGCATTCACCAGCTCACTGCGCTCTTTTTTATCAGTAATGCCTTTCAGTACGGCCAGGTGGGTCAGTAAATCTTCAGCATTTACTTTGGGGTATACACCAAACTCTTGTGGCAGGTAGCCCAGTACCTTCCTTACCTCTTCTTTTTGAGTTAACACATCAAGGTTACCCAGGGTAATGCTGCCACTGTCTGGCTCTTGCAGGGTGGCAATGGTGCGCATCAAAGTACTTTTACCAGCACCATTAGGCCCCAGCAGCCCATACATACCTACAGGTATGTTTAGCGACACATCATTCAATGCTTGTACACCGTTTGAGTAAGTTTTTGATAAATGCTTAATAGTTAATTCCATAGAGCTAATTTATACGGTTTTGAGGTCATGACAGATTCTACAAATTTGGGCCTGGTATGGTGCTCGCGGTCATGTAGCGTTAAAAAGTAAGCATCTTCCAGGCTGGGCACCAGCGGCTCAAAGCGTGGCCCCGGCTGTGTAGCGCTGTACACATGCAAGACTATCTGGCCACCCGAAAGGTTGCGCGATAGCACCCGGTAATCCATCATATAATCAGTTAACTGTTCTTTTTCAATCACTACCCGCCACACTTTTCCTACTAAGTTATCAATTAATTCTGTGGGGGCACCGGTGGCCAGCACCTTTCCATCGGCCATTATGGCCATTTCTGTACATAAGTTGCGTACATCATCAACAATATGTGTGCTTAGTATAATAGTTGCCTCCTGGGCCAGCTCGCCCAGCAGGTTGTGCAGCCTGTTGCGTTCGGCAGGGTCAAGGCCTGCAGTAGGCTCATCAATAATAATGAGGCTGGGGTTGCTTACCAACGCCTGGGCCAGCCCCAGGCGGCGGCGCATACCCCCGCTAAAAGCTTTGAGCCTGGTATTGCGGTACAAATGCAGGTTTACCAGCTCTAACAGGTGGTTTACATGGGCGCGGCGGTTATTACCTCCTTTAATGCCATGCAGGGCCGCTAAATGCAACAAAAACTCTTTGGCAGTAAGGTGGGGGTACAGGCCAAAGTCTTGCGGCAGGTAGCCCAATTGAGGTTTAATGGCTGCAGGGTCGGCCAGTACATCTATCCCGTTAAAGGTAACGTTGCCGGCGTCGGCCTTAGTCAGGCCGGCCAGAATTTGCATCAGGGTAGACTTACCAGCCCCATTAGGGCCCAGCAGGCCAAACACGCCTGCACCAATATTCAGGTTAATGCCCTGCAAGGCCTTGGTGCCTTCAGGATAGGTCTTTGATAAAAAGCGGATATTTAACTCCATAAAAAGTTCCAATACACATAATTACGACGAACAGTAGACCATAGCCGGTCTGAGCGATTATTTTAAAAGTAGAAACCAGCCCCTGAAAAACAGTAGGTTATTATACTGAAGGTGCCCACACCCGTACGAGTGGCTACCGCCCATCACGAAAAATAGCAGGCTGAAAAGGCCTGCTACCAGAACGAGTTATTGAAAACGAAATGGAACTTTAAAAAGCAATGGGCTGGCCATCGCGAAAGAAGCCGCCAGTGGGGCCGCCCTCGGGCAGCTCGGCTGCCCATACAATGCCTTCTGCCCCCTGAGCTAC
>CAZXTW010000342.1:0-6757 GCA_964643525.1 uncultured Roseivirgaceae bacterium | reverse complement strand
AGCAGTAGCCCTTATCATGGCATTTACAGCCATGGGGCAGCAACCCAACTGGCCAGAAAACCGCCTCAAGGCAGAGCAAGAGTTGGGCCGTTACCAAATAGCCTTTGAGCTTGGGCAGTACCAGGCAGCAGCCCAACACCTTGAATGGTTTTACCAAAATGCACCCAATTTTGCCCACTCAATTTACATTGATGGCTATAAGGTATACAAAGCCCTGGCCGATTCGGCCGATGAGCTCGCCACCAAACGTGCCCACCAGCAAAAGGCTTTAAGCATGTACGACAAGCGTGCCCAGTATTGGGGGCAAACGGCCGACCTGGCCAACCGCAAAGCCAATGCCGCTTACCGCTTTTACAATCAAGATAAGGCCCAGTGGCAGGCATTACTTACCCTGTTTGACCAAACCCTGCCCGTAACCGGTAATTCCACTTACCGCACCAACCTGATTGCCTACATGAGCCTGGTCAGAAAAAACCATCTGGTTCATAAAAGCATAGACCTGCAGGGCGTGATGGACCGGTACGATCAAATTACAGGCATTATTCAGTATTACATAGCCAAAGGCGGCCCTAAAAAAGAGGCCTGGGTAGATGCCGGTGCCCTGGTAGACCGCCTGCTGCCCATAGACCCAAATAAGGTTGATTGTGCCTTTATAAGTCAAAACCTGGCCCAGCCACTGCGCCAGCAAAACGGGCAAAACATTACCCTGGCCAAATGGGTGGTGCGCCTTTCTGTAAAGCAGGGCTGCATCAATAACAATGACTTTAGCTATGCGGCTGCCATTGTGTACCAGCACAGCCCTGATTTTACCCTGGCCAAGGTGCTGGCCCAGCAATACCTGGCTAAAAATGATGGGGCTAAGTTCTTAGAATGGACTGACAAGGCCCTGACTATAGCCAAACAGAAAACTGATAGTGCTGAAATGTATTTGCAGTCGGCCAAATTTTATGCATCAATCAACAACAAAACAGAGGCCCGTAAACTGGCCCTGCAGGCTTTTCAGCTTGATAACACCTACGTACAGGCCGTTGAGCTGGTAGGCGATATGTACTACAACAGTTATGAAGACTGTAAAATTGCTAAAGACAAAGTGGCCGACCGTGCCGTATTTTTTGCCGCCTATGAAATGTACCAGAAGGCGGGCAGTAAAAAGAAAATGGCTATGGCCAGGGCGCAATTCCCTACTATGGAAGACATCTTCATCTATGACTACGAGGTGGGCGATAAAATCACCATTCACTGCTGGTTTGTTGATACCGTAGCCATTGGCTACAGAGAGCTGTAGCAGCCGGCTTAAAAAATTATATAAACAGAAAACCCTACGCTGTGAGGCGCAGGGTTTTCTGTTTGGTGTTTTGGTAGGCTTCTGGCTATTCAGGCGTATAGCGCGTCCATACCTCTTCAAGGTATGATGAATCGGCTGCCACGTAAGTAGCCGTTTCAGGGTTAAACTCATAATTGTTTAAATAGCCAGAGTGTGTCCAATAGCTGCTGGTTAGCTCGGCTTTAAATGGGTACGACTTACCCACCTGGTTACTGCCGGGCGGGTGGAAGTAAGTTATATTTTCTACATACTGTTTGCCATCAAAAGTATAGGTGCCCCCGCCTGTGCCCAGCACCTGGTCGCCGTCACCATCATAATAAATCCAGGTAAAATGAGTAGGGGTAATATGTTTCAGGTACTTCACAAATGGCGGGTGCTCTAGCCAGGTATCGCTTGAATCATTCTTGTACTTTACCAGCACCCAGGTGCCCAGCAGGGGGTTGTCGGTAGTGGGTGGGGGGTCGTCGGCAGGCTTTTCTGCCGGGGCCGAGCATGTGCAGAGTAGCAGCATGGCAGGCAGCAGTAATAAGAGGTTGCTCAGAGTAGTTATTTTCATTATTGAACAGGTTAATGATACGTTGTGTATATTGGTATCAATAATATAGCAGATTTTTAGTTGGTATCAAACTCATAGGCCCCTTCAGGTTTGTGTATGCGCTTTTCAACACAAAAGGCTGCCCAACCAGGGCAGCCTGAATAAATAAGTTGTTCATTGTAGTACTTGCCCTTTTGGGCGCCGCCCGGTTTACTGGCAATGTGGCGGCTCAGAAGGGCAAATGCCGCCGCCATCGGTTTGGCAGGGCCCGTTGGTTTCGCACCCTTCAACAGCCAGCGAGGCGGGGTCGCCATGGCTTGAGTTGGGCGCGCAGGGGCCAATCAAAACAGTTCTGTACTGGCAGGCCCCTGCTGTGCAGGCCACTGATTGCTGCGTTCCGCCTTTAATGCCATCGGCTTGCATGGTCGTAACAAAGCTCTTCACTTGTAGCTGGCTCAACCTTAGTTTATTCTTGCTCTTTTCCATGGTAATATGGGGTTATTATGATTTAACTTTTGTGAAGATCAGTCTATAAATTGCTGATTACAAACAGCTTGCAACGTTATTCATCACTTTGCCAACCGTTAGTCACTTAACAGGCTTCAATAAAAGTCAGAATAAAATCAAAAAAATATTTGCAGTTGTGCCGGGGTATACTACATTTGCATTCCCATTTGGCCAGCAGGGCCAGATAAAACAAACAAAAGTAAAGCAAGTAGCTAGCTAACCGCACTATTTGTATTTGGGCTCTTAGCTCAGTTGGTTCAGAGCACCTGCCTTACAAGCAGGGGGTCGCTGGTTCGAATCCAGCAGGGCCCACACCCAAATTCTTCTAATAAAGCGTTGTTCCTCATCAGAACGACGCTTTTTTTTGCTCCTTATAATTCGGGCAATTGCCGCTCGTTCATTTTTTAACCTGTGCCGCTGGTCGCGTTGGCTTATGCACCAAACATTACTAAACAGTATTGACGCATGCTTTGGGGTATTTGCCCCAAGGCATCAAGTAGTTTCATTGCCGTTATTATTTAATCATACTAATAGTAAATGCTATGCAGCCTCATGTAACCTGTGGAATTGACTTTGGCACCTCCAACTCGTCTTTAGCTGTGGCCACCCACCAGGGCGTGCGCCTCATTGAGCTTGAAGGGCGTAAGCGCACCATGCCCAGTGCCATGTTTTTTATAGGTAAAAACAACCAGGCCCACTTTGGCAGTGAGGCCGTACGCATGTTCCTGGCCGGGGCCAGGGGGCGGCTCATGCGCAGCTTAAAGCGGGTGTTAGGCACCGCTATCATGAAGCAGGGCACATTAGTCAACGGTAGGGTGCTTAAGTTTGATGCCATTATAGCAGCCTATATTGCCAACCTGAAGCAAATGGCTGAGGCACAGACAGGCACCGAGATAAGCAGCGTAGTGATGGGGCGGCCGGTGTACTTTGTTGATGGCGATGCCGCAGCCAACCAGCGCGCGCAAGAAGAGCTGACAGCCATCTTGAAAAGCTGTGGTTTCAGTACCATTCAGTTTCAGTTTGAACCCATTGCTGCTGCCTACGCCCATGAAGTAGGCCTTAAAGCAGAAAAGCTGGCCCTGGTAGCCGATATTGGCGGCGGTACGTCAGATTTTTCCGTCATCCGCCTCTCTGGCAAAAGCCTGGGCAAAGCACAGCGGGCCAGCGACATTCTATCTAACGAGGGCATCAGGGTAGGGGGTAATGATTTAGACAAAAGCCTCAGCCTGGCGGCCTTTATGCCCGCGTTGGGCTACCAAACCACCTATGGTGAAAAGAACCTGCGCATGCCCTTAAAGCCATTTTATGACCTGTCAGAATGGAGCAAGGTCAACTTCCTGTACACCACCAAAATTATGCGCCAGACAGAGCAACTGTACAGGCAGGCCCACGAACAACACAAATACAAAAGGTTTCTACAGGTTTTGGCCAATGAAAAGGGCCATGCCTTGCTGCAGGAGGTTGAAAACACCAAAATTCAATTAACCAACCAGCAGCTGGCCACGGTTAGTCTTTCTTTTTTAGAGCAGGGGTTTTCTTTATCAGTCCAAAAAGAGGCTTTTGAGCAGGCCATCAACCAGCATGTACAAAGCATTGCCAACACCGCCATGGCCTGTGTGCAGCAGGCAGCCGTCAGGCCAGAGCAGATTGAACTGCTCATTCTTACAGGCGGCTCTACCGAGGTGCCGGTTATTCAAAATGCCTTTAAAGGGCTGTTTCCTAATGCGCAGGTGTCAGATAAAAACAAGCTATCAAGTGTGGCCTTAGGCCTGGCCCACGACGGCCTGCGGAAGTTTGGGTAGGTTAAAAATTACCTTAAAGGTAATGTTTGCGTTGAATGTCTGCTACAAATGCTTCAGTAACACTGGCCATGCTGGCAATCTCGTGGTTGGTAAGCTTGCCAAACTTAAGCATGGCAATCACCACTTCAGTAGCCTTTTCCTCTTTACCTTCGGCAATCATTGTGTCTAAAGCGTTCATGGTAGTTTCTTTAATGTGCCTGATTAACTCAGCTGCTGTCTAATTTCTTGCACACGTGCCATCGGTACGTTGCATATTAAGGCAATCTTTTCATCGCTGAGTGAGCCCTCTTGCAAAGCAGCCACAATTACTTCGTATGTATTTTCTTCCTTCCCAATTTTCTTTCCCATTTCCCTCCCAATTTCTTTTCCTTCTTCTTTCAGGCTGGTTTCATAGGCTACCTTATGGGCCACGTCCAGCTCAAGGTGCATGCGCTGCTGGGCGGTCAGGTTGGCGGTTTCTAAGGCCTTCAGGGCGGTGCTCAGCCAATCGTCACGCATAAAATCAACCACTTCAAAATTAGTATTGGCAGTCTGCTTCATGGTATAAATCAGTTTGTCTATGTCAGTCTTTACTTCTGATAACGATTTATTGAACTTATCCAGTTCAACGATTACATGGGTGATTTGTTCATCTACCACCTCACACTGCTGGTTTTTGAGGTTGGCTACCTGATGGTATAAGTTACTGCTAAAAGCACTTTTAGCCAAGAACGATACCATGTAAATCCGCTTCAGGTCGTTAAACTGGTACTTTCCCTTTTTCACCATTTGGTTAAACACATGAAAAGCATAGTGCTTGGCCCGTTGAATAAAGTTTTTGGTGCCTTCAACCTGCATCTCTACAATAAACACCTGCCCTTGCTCATCTTCACAAATCAGATCCAGGCGTGCCCCTCGGCCTTGTTTGGAGGCGCCACTATAATCATTCTTAACAAACTGTACTGATTTAATAGGCACATCACTTTGTATGAGGGCTTGCAGGGCACGGCGCAAAAACCGGGTATCTTGCTGGTTGCCAAACGAGGCTTTAAAGCCGTAATCAGTTAAAATTGGCAGGTAAGGCCCCAAGGGCTGGGGTGTGTGTTGGTTCATTTCCATTACCGCCAAACTAACCAATCTGCAACAGGTGTGAAAGATTTTGTATAATAAGCGTAGCCAGATAGCGACAGTTTGGCTTACAAAAAGTGAATAATGTATTAGTTCTAGTACCCAGGCCCATTGGTTTGCCAGGCTTGAGCGCCTGGTAGGTGGCTCATTTTTTTGGGTATAGCCAATATTTCCTGGGCTGGCCCGGCCTGATTATTGGCCAGCTTCTGTAATTTGGGGAAAACGATCGTGCAGTTAATCATGAAAGCAACAACCAAACAGTTTTTACAAGACACCGGTGCTGAGCATCCTGTGGTTTGTGGGCCTATGTACCCTGGCTCTAACCCTGAATTAGTTGCGGCCGTATCAGCCGCTGGGGGCTTTGGGGTAGTGCAGCCGGTTACCATGACTGCCCTGTATGGCCATGACTTCAGGCAAGGCCTTCAGCTCATCAAAAAACTTACCAGTAAACCCTTTGGCGTGAACTTCACCATCTTTGGTGGGGCCAACAAAAAATACCACGAGCTGATGAAGCAGTGGATGGAAATTGCCATTGAAGAAGAGGTAAAATTCTTTTTAACCTCACTGGGCAAGCCACATGAGGTGGTGAAGCGGGCCAAGCAGCATGGCATTAAAGTGTACCATGATGTGCCCAACAAAAAAATAGCGCTGGCCATGGCCGATGCCGGGGTTGACGGGCTGAACTGCATCAACTGGCGGGCGGGTGGCCAAACAGGCAGCCAATCGGCCCAGCAGTTTATTGATGAGCTGGGGCATTTAGGCATTCCTTTGATCTGTGCCGGTGGCGTGGGCAATGCGGCTGATTATAAACAGGTGCTGGATATGGGCTATGCCGGGGTGCAAATGGGTACCCGGTTTCTGGCTACCAAAGAGTGTATTGTAACCAACGCCTACAAGCAGGCCATTGTTGAGGCCACAGAAGATGACATTGTGTGGACCAATAAAATAGTGGGCAATAACTCATCTGTGATCAAAACTGACGATATTATGCGAGGCGGCTTAAAAACAGGGCCAATCATTAACTTTATGTTGCGCAAGCCCAAACTAAAAAAGTATGCCCGCATGTACCTGCTAAGCCGCGGGGCAAAAAACTACAACAAAACCGCCTTTGATGACAATGTACAGTATTGGCAGGCGGGCAAAGGCGTTGGCAACATACATTCAGTGCAAACTGCCGCAGAGGTAGTGAGCGAATTTGCCAGTGTGCCATTTTAAAATGAAACCTTGATGTACAACTAATTGACTACTACTATGAAACCACTGTTTTTTACTGAAGAGCATGAGTTGATGAGAAAATCCATTCAGGATTTTTTCAAGGTAGAGGTACTGCCACACCTTGATGCCTGGGAGGCTGCCGGCAAAATAGACAGGGCGGTGTACCGCAAAATGGGCGAAATGGGCTTTCTGGGCCTTGAGGTGGCTGAAGCCTACGGCGGCTCTGGCCTTGACTTTTTATATACCACCGTATTTTGTGAAGAAATG
>CAZXTW010000341.1:2945-6758 GCA_964643525.1 uncultured Roseivirgaceae bacterium | reverse complement strand
CAACCTGACGCTGGCCCCTTACAACGTATTTGACCTTTATGCAGCTTATGAGTTGAACCGATTAACTGTATCTGGCAGCATTAATAACCTTTTTGATGCTGATTTTGTAGACCGCATTGGGTGGACTTCTATGGCAAGAAACTACAATATAGGGCTAAGGTACCGCTTGTAGTTGAACTCATAAGCCGGGCTTTTTCGGCCTCGGTTTGCCATTCAGGGTTGTGGCCTAAAATTACGTTTGGGCTGCAACCTGCTTTAATTGGGCGAGTGCAGGCCCATTTTGTTGCCTTCAGAATCGAGAAACAGGGCAAAGTAGCCCACCTCATCGGCATGGGGTGTTTTGGGTACAATTACCTTGCCGCCGCTAGGTGCTACTTTATCCAGAATGGGTTGCAGGTCGTTGCCGCCATTGAGGTAAATGGTAACGCCAGTAGCCGAGGGTTCGTAGCCCTCGCCCTGCATGATCACGCCTGTAACCAGCTGCCCCTCAAAAGGGAGCAGGCCAATGTGCAGGCCGGGCATATCAATTTGCTGAATCTCTATGCCCAGTATGTTCTGGTAAAAGGCAATGGCCCGGGCAATATCTGTAGCCGGTATTTCAAAAATAGAGATGTAGCTGTTCATGGCGGCAGGGGTTTGGTTATTGGGTAAGTTGGCTGTTTGAGCTTTGGCATCGGTAGGCATCAGGCTGGCTAGGGCCAGGGCCAAGTAACAACCCAAGCCCAAAAGCGCCCTGGTTAAGTTGGTTTTCATGGTGTTGGTTATTTTACTGATTGCATAGATACACCAGCCCTGGCAAAAGAAATTGTATAAATGCGACAGCCCTAGTCTTTTCCATAAATTAATGACGAGAGCATCATCTGGTCTACGCCCAGGTACTCTTTCGGGTTTACGCCAGTAAACTCTTTGAAGTCTTTAATAAAGTGGGCCTGGTCATAATACTCACTTTCATACGCCACCTGGGCCAGGTTATTGGCCTGTGCATGCAGCATCATTTTCAGGGCCGCCTGCAGCCTGATGATTTTACCAAGCTGCTTGGGGCTAATGCCCACCTGTTTGGAGAACTTCCTTTCCAGGTTTCTTCTTGTTGAGGGGGCGTCTTGAAGTATGTCGTTAATAGAGGCACTGCCCTTGGTTTGGGTCAGGGCGTTAATGGTTGTCTGCACAATGGCATCAACCACTGCCGGTGCCTGTAGCTGGTTTAGTAAAAAGCGCTCTACTATGGCAATTCTGGCCTCTGTGGTTGTGGCCTCATTGATTTGCTTCGCCAGCGCCTGGGCAGCACTGGGTTCAAACAACTCGGTTAGTGGGGTTTCCTGGTCGGCCAGCTCATGTAAGGGCCTGTGAATGAAGTTGGCAAAGCCGTAGGGGTAAAACCGTACGGCAAAGGTGTTGACGTAACCGGTAGGCTGTATAAAGTACGGCTTGGTAATTTGCCCAAATACCATGGCCCGCGGCTGGATGATGTACTCATGTTCTGAGGTGAACCGTTTCACATCATCGCCCAGTATAAAGCACATCTCAATGCAGCCATCTGGTATCACGCGTTGCTTGGGGGCATTAAGGCTGGCGGGCACCTCCAACACCCAATGGCATTTTACTACTGCGCTTAAATCGGGCTGCGGCGGGTAGGTTTCATAGTGCATGGCCCTTACCTATTTGCCACCCTCTAGTACAGCAGGCCAGTTGGCTTCGGCATTTTTAATTCTTTCGGCCTGGGTGGCCTCCCACTTTTGCTGTATGCTCAGGTTGTAGTTCAGGTACAGCTTGCCGTCAACAATTTTCCATGCTTCTGGCTCTATCTTGGCGGTATACCCTTCTGACACCGCATAGGCGCAATACCCGCCAAACTGTGGGGCATAGGCCTCAGGGTTGGCTTGAAAAGCCTCACGGTTGGCCGCATTGGCAAAATGCCAGGTAGCGCCGTGCCACTGGTAAGTAATGTCTTTTTGGCCTTTTACCGGCTTTGATGCTTCGAAATAAGCCACAGGGTCGTACCCTTTAATGGCACCCTGGCTGGTGCTGTACACCTGGTCTTTTTGGGCCAGGGCCGTAAACGACCATAATACCAACACAACTACCAATAAGAATTGAGCTTTCATAATATGCTTAGTTTAAGACTGTACCATCTGTTCTGCCACGGCAATGACAATTTCTGCTGCACCTAAACTACCCCATGCACCGTTTGGTGGTGAAGAGAGGCAGGTTAGCCTTACAGGTGCAACCCAGCAGAACACCCAAATATAATATGCCAGTAGCCACCAAAATGTCAAAAACAATACCAAGCTAAAAATAAATTGCCGGGGCCAATGCTTCTGGTTGTTGGCCTGCAATAGAGGCTTTGGAAACGGTTTTACTTAAGGTAAAGCAAGCAATAACAGTAATAAAAAACGATTACTTTTGTATTGGTACAGTTATACCCCATAATGCCATGACAAAAGCAGAGTTGACCACAGCCATTACAGCCCTATTACCAACTACCCCAGAGGCGGCGCTAAGTAAGGTATATACTTATTTGAAAGCCGCTGAAGCAGCCACCGAGCAACAGGTTAGCAATGCCCAAAACCTGCAAAAAATACTTGATGAAGACCACGAGCTGCTGCACCGCTTAGCCCAATGATTGCGCTTTAGGCTGAATTGGTGCTTCCCATTTGTTTTTCAAAGCTGATGACTTTATTATAAAGGTTGTCGCTAATCCAAAAGCCAATGCTTCTTAGGTCATCCATTTTTTCTTTGACATTTCTTATAAAGCCTGCCTTTTTCGCTGCCAGCAAAATGCCTAAGGTACCAACCACTTCAATACCGAACTGAATTGCAGCTTTCCGGCCTGCGAGTTCGTCAATAATTAAGTAATCGGCTTTCTTTTCCAGCGCCAGGGCAATGGCTTCCAGTTCTCCGGGGTCTAAATGCTCATTATTGTATAATGGCTGGGGTATGCTATCAGGGGTAATCACTTCAACAGTAAGCCATGGCTGGCTCAGTATTGCCCTTACTTCAAACCCTTTTGTTTCTAAAACCATCAGCTCATTAAAAACGGCTTCAGGTATTAACACATGGCTATATAATTTATGAAGTAAGTGAAGTTCATGAATACGGATGAGATTGCTGATAGCCGTAGTGTCACTAACAATTACCATAGGCTTATAAGCCGAGTGTTTTGATGTCGCGGTCTAATTCTTGTTCGTTATAATGGATGGGTATTTCTCTTGCTGCCAGTTCTTCAAGGAAAACGATTCTGTTCAGCCCGGCCAATGCACTCGCTTTGCCTAGCGGTAGCCCCTTTCTATGGTATAGGGTAGCGGCTATTTCAATAAGCAGCTCTTGATTGGTGATGCCTGCGGTAGCTAAAATGTCATCGTCTAGGGTAAGTGTCATTTTGCTCTATTATTGATTACACACAAGGTAATCAATACGCTTGAGCATTTGAAGCAATCCCCCACTTTATAGCTGCTATTCGTAGGCAAAGTACCTGATAAAACATCTGTTTTCACCTACCCCTACTTCCCTTCTTTTAACTGTTTAATAAGGGCCAGGTACCGCGCATTGGTGCGGAGGCTGTCAAAGGCAGGTTCATTTTCAACCCATTCAAGGTCATCATAGCCAAGGGAGACGACTTTTTTTAATTGGGTCAGGGCTTCATTGGCACCGGTAGTGGTACACAGCGGCTGGCTCAGGTTTTTCGCTGAGAATCTGGCAGATATGTAAACAGTAAAAGTTTCTGGGGCAGTGGTAGGTTAGTACGGTGCTGGTGAATCACTTAAAGGCCTAGGGTTTCTTTGAGGTCAAGTACAACGGCCAAATCAACAGTATGTT
>CAZXTW010000341.1:0-2845 GCA_964643525.1 uncultured Roseivirgaceae bacterium | reverse complement strand
TAAAGGCCTAGGGTTTCTTTGAGGTCAAGTACAACGGCCAAATCAACAGTATGTTCTTGGGCAATGGCTTCTGGTTGTTGGCCTGCCTGAAGTGCTTTGATGATTACCTTACTTAAGGTAAAAGCTTGACTTTTACTGGCTTCGGCAATTGTTTCGAACATTCCCATAGGCTTGTGCAGTTCTTGTTCTGATTTTGACTCTATATCAAAGTTACTGTAATTTTTGCTTTCATCATAGATGAAATAATCCCTTAAGAAACGTAGCAGTACCGATATTTGTTCGTCAGGGTAACCCAGCTTGCGCAACTGTTGCCGCATTTGGCGTTGCAGGGTAAACTTTTCTGCATCACTGTGCCGCTTAATGTCTAAATACCGCCGTGCTGTTTCCATGATAAAGCCAAAGGGGTTGTCGTCCCGTCTTAAGGCCTCCGGTTCATGGTCTAACAGTTTAAATGTATTGAAGGTGTATTGCAGCTTGGTGCTGGTGCTGCTATTGATGACGTATTCATTGGGCTTAAAGCCCTTCTGGCTATCGGCGAGGATGGCTATTGAGTTGATTTCTACTTCGCCATTTGATAGCTCTGAGATTTTATAGTAGTACTCAAACATGCGCCGGGCAAAGTGTTTGTCGTAATACTCCTGTATTTCAACGTGTATCCATACATATTCCTTATTGCCGTTTTTCAAGGTAAACTCAATTAGCCGGTCTACCTTTCGGTTGTTGCCGTGGTCGGCAAACAGCTGCTTCAGGTCTTTGTCAAGAAATTTGGGGGTTACCGTGGTATCAATCTTGGCAAACAACTCAGGCAGAAAGTAGCTCACAAAGTCAAAGGCAAAATCTTCGGTAACATTTTTCCAGAGGGTGTCATGACTTAATGGGTCAAGCTTGGCGTTGGTGGGCATATACAGGTTGTAGCGTGTTTGCAACAGCCAATATAGCATAGATCTATGCGATTGGGAAAGAAAAGTTGCGTGCTCAAAAACAGCGGCCCCTACTTCCCTTCTTTTAACTGCTTAACAATGGCCAGGTACCGTGTATCGGTGCGGAGGCTGTCAAAGGCTGGTTCATTCTCAATCCATTCCAGGTCATCATAGCCAAGAGCAACCGCTTTTTCTAATTTGGCCAGGGCTTCATCGGGTGCACCTTTTAAAGCGTGGTACAAGGCCCAGTTGCGGTAAGGCCTGCCTTCATTGGGGTGCAGTTGTTGGTATTGTGCTAAGGCCTCCTTAGCCTGTTTGAAATTACCTGCTTTGGCATAGGCCATCCCGATATGATTGTATAGAATGCTGTGCTCAGATAAACTGTCTAAAGCAATAGCTTGCTGGTAGGCAGAAATGGCTTTTACGTGATGGTTGAGATAATAATGACATAACCCTTTGCTGATCCATAATTCCAAAGTTGGCTTAATAAGCTGCCTCAAAGTGTCAATGTTTTGAAGTACTGAATTGTATTGTTGATTTTGAAAAAGTAGGACAACCCTACCTGAGTATATAGATGCTAAAATCTTTTTTGCTAATTTAATGTGCTCGTGGTTCGCAGGTAAAATACATTGAAGGTTACTAATAGACTTTTTACCGAAAAGAATAGAATGTTTGAAGTCGTTCAATTTGTAGTAAGCCAAGGAAAGAAGGAAGTACGAGGATGTGAAAAATTGATGAAGGCTGTCCAGTACCTGTTCTTGAATAGCTATGGCTTTCTTCTGAAACACTATGACTTGGCCATAATCTTCTAAATCTTTATAGATTAAAGCTATGTTGCTGTAGGCAATTGCCAGGTTAGGGTGTAGGCTGTCCAGCACCTGCTCATTAATATTGAGTGCTTTTTGTTGAAATTCAAGGGCCTGTTCATAATCCCCTAAATCTTGATAAACCGTTGCCAGGTTGTTGTAGGAGGTTGCAAAGCTCGGGTGTAGGCTATCTAGCACCTGCTCTTTAATATTGAGTGCTTTTTGTTGAAATGTAAGAGCCTTGTCGTAATCTCCTAAATCCTGATAAATTAAACCCAGGTTGTCGTAGGCCGTTGCCAAGCGTGGGTGTAAACTGTCAAGTACCAGATCTAAAATAATGAGTACTTTTTGTTGAAGTTCCATGGCCTTTTCATACTCTTCTAAATCTCGATAGATTGAAGCCAGGTTGTTGTAGGACTGTGCAATGTCTGGATGTAGGCTATCCAGTACCTGGTCTTGAATAGTAAGTGCTTTTTGTTGAAATTCAAGGGCCTGGTCATAATCTCCTGAATCTTGATAGATCATGGCCAGGGTGTTGTAGGACTGTGCAATATCTGGGTGCAGACTGTCGAGTACTTGCTCTTGAATATTGAGTGCTTTTTGTTGTAATGTAAGGGCTCGGTCATAAACCCCTAAAGCTTGATAGACCAAAGCCAGGTTGTTGTAGGCCGTTGCCAGGCTAGGGTGTAGGCTGCCGAGTACCTGCTCTTGGATAGTGAGAGCTTTTTGTTGAAATACAAGGGCCTGGTCATAAGTCCCTACATCTTGATAGATACTAGCCAGGTTGTTGTAGGCCGTTGCCAGGATTGGGTGTAGGCTGTCCAGTACCTGCTCAAAAATAGGAAGTGCTTTTTGTTGAAAGGCAAGAGCCCGGTCATAAGCCCCTACATCTTGATAGATCCTTGCCATGTTGTGGTAGGATTGTGCAATGTCTGAATGAAGGCTGTCGAGCACCTGCTCTTGAATATTGAGTGCTTTTTGTTGAAAGGCAAGGGCCTGATCATAAGCCCCTACATCTTTATAAACCATAGCCAGGTTGCTGTAGCTTACAGCCAGGCTAGGGTGTAGGCTGTCCAATACCTGCTCTTGAATAGTGAGTGCTTTTTGTTGAAAGGCAAG
>CAZXTW010000340.1:0-6772 GCA_964643525.1 uncultured Roseivirgaceae bacterium | reverse complement strand
AACCAATAGTCTTGAAGCCTAAAGCTTCGAAACCTAGAGATAACCCTCCACACCCAGCAAATAGGTCTAAAACAGTTGTGTTTAATTCGTTATCAACCTTGGGCTTTAATAGTTCACTAATTCTCTTAGTGTAAGGAGTTAAAAATTGCTCTTCTATATTATTCATTGAACTGGGTCATCAACTCTCGAAAACAACTATTCATTTAGGGAAACATTACATTTGTACAATATACAAAGATCGTTTGAATCTGCTAATTATAAAAAGTTTGAGTGGCTGGCCTATGTAATAGAGATTTCTTTCAAGTAAGTAGACTAAGAAATGAATCATTAAAATTAGTAAGTGGCATAGGATATGAGTTTATATAGCAAAAACTTTGAACAACAGCTTACCGGTGGGCACCCCAACTCATTGGGCAATACCATTGCGGTGGTAGATGCCGTACTGGCCAACCCCAACCTGTTTGATGAACTCTTTCACTGCTACTTCAGCACCGACGAAGTGGTGCGCCTGCGCACCTCTAACGCCATGAAGCGCATTGCCAAAGCCAATAAACCACTGCTGGTACCCTACCTGGGCCGGTTTATAGAAGAGATTGCCCAAATTAACCAGGCCAGCACCCAATGGACGCTGGCCCAGTTGTTTGACTGGTATGCCAAAGAATTGACGGAAGCCCAGCACACCGCAGCCACAGCCATTATGAAGCATAACCTGGCCAACCACACCGACTGGATTGTGCTGAACAATACTATGGAAACACTGGCCAAATGGGCCAAAGCTGATGCCGACCTGCGCCAATGGGTGCTGCCACACCTCGAAACCCACAGTGCCGATACCCGAAAGTCAGTAGCCAGCCGGGCCAAAAAGCTGTTGACCAGGCTATCAGGTTAAGCGGCCAAATACCAGGCTTAGGGGTTGCCCCTTGCTATTTCATTAAAATAAGCCATAACACGCTGCTCTGTAGCGGTGCGCAGCAGGGTTTGCTCGCCATATACTTCTAACCTCAGGTTTTGGTACACCGCTACGGTTTGTTTTAGTGCTTGCAGCAATGAGGCCCTGCTGTAAGCAGGCAGGGTAGCCTTTAGTGCGTCAAAATCTGCTGCTGGCAGTTGCTCGGCCTTGCGTACCCCTCTGGGCTGCTGGCTGTTTTTTATGTGCATTAATGGCCCCAGTACCACCTGCCGCATAAAGCCCAGTGCATCTATAGCCTCCAGGTACTCGCCCCGGCCAACCTTTAATAACGTATAGTGCACCCATATCCAGAAGCGGTCTTCCAGCCATTGGTGGTTGGGGTAAGGAAATGCCGCACGGGTGCTGTCAATCACAGCTTGCAGTTGCCCGCCCCGGTCAAACAAAATATGGGGGTCTTCTACCCGGTTAGCCAGCTCGTCCAGGGTAATGAATTTAATATCAACATGCAGCAGGGGTTTGTCATACAGGCAAACCAATAACCTGGGCTCGCCCACATGCTCGCCAGTAAAGCCATTCAACAGGGTGCCCAACCGGGCGGCATAGCTCAGCATATTAGGCAGCTGGCCTGCCACCTTTTCTTGGGTAACCAGCACCAGGTCAAGGTCAGAGTAATCATCAATTTCATCAGCAAGCCAAGAGCCCCCTACTGCCAGGCCTAATACCGCCTCATCAGCTTGTAGGGTGGTGGCTGCCCGCTGGGCAAACTGTTGTTGTATAGTAGCCATGGTTGTTAATAATTGAGCAATTATTGGGTGTACGGAACCCCGGCAATAGAGTTGTCAAAACATACCACAACCCCGTGTAATATGCTGTAATATTTAATGCTGCTGGCATTGCCTACTTTGGGGGCACATCACAATTATTCATTTTAACTTAAAAAATAGTATGTCACAATCAAAATTGTTGAATTACATCAGCCACTTAATGAGTGATGATGATGCCCTGAACCGGTACCTGGCCGACCCTATTACCGATGCAGAAGAAAAACATGGGCTGACCAAGGCCGAACGGGCCGTATTGCGCCGCACGGTACACCATATGAGTAATAATTCATTGAACGGCTACTCGCTGGTGCGCGACTTGAACTCGTACCGCCGCTCATTACGCCTGCTACAAAATGTACTGCATAATGTTGGGGTCGAAATGATGGGAAATACTCAAACAAGTAAAGGTCAAAGCTCATCATATTATGGATTTTTATTGTATTACCCTGCAGATATTGACAGTAGCTATTCTGGCCAAACTATTGATGTCAGTAATTTATCTAACCAACAGCTTGAGGATAAATATGGGAATCCATTTGGAAATACAGTCATTTATACATCTACATTGTCAGAAAGCACTGATGAATACAGTGTTCAAGATATATTAGATAATGTCAAGAATAATCCATACTTCTCATTTGATTATGGACAGACTACACCAGACAAGGATGGCAATATTTATGTCAATTCTGTTACGTTTAAGGATCGAATAAAAAATATTAATGATGCCATAACAATCAAGTGTGACTTACCAGAAAGTTTATCAACCGATTATGCATTCTGGTTTTATTCACTGAAGAATAAACTAGCTTCACCAATACCAGCACCTATCACAGGTGAAGAAGGAGAAGGAATCAACAAATACATGATGGGTGAAACCCAAATAGCGGTACAATTACAGGTATTTGCCCCTGACCCTCAATATGGATTTATGCCTTGTGACCCAGGCCACAACAACGAATTTGCCAAAAGAAAAAAAGCGGCCGCACAAAAAGCTTAAGCAATACATCTAATCACAACAACCACAAACAGCCTGAGGCAGCTTTGCTTCAGGCTGTTTTTGTTTTGTATTTTACGCATAAGGCATGGTATTATTCCGTCTCAGCGCCAATGGTACAGTAGCCTCATCGCCATTGGTATTACTGTACCAAAGGCAATGGTACAGTAGCCTCATCGTCGTTGGTATTACTGTACCAAAGGCAATGGTACAGTAGCCTCATCGCCGTTGGTATTACTGTACCAAAGGCAATGGTACAGTAGGGCAACGATCAATCACCCCAGGGATAACGGTCAATGACACTACTGGTATATGGCCCGTTACCTTACTGCTTACAAGTTAGTATACCAGGGCCCAAGTACCGGGCCGCAAAAAAGTTTGGTCATTTTCATCCGTTTGGGTAGGGCTAATTGTCAAAAGGGCAAAACCAACAAATTAATGACAATGCAAAGTAAATTACTGATCATCTCTATTACCCTACTGGCCCTGGCCTGCACCACAGCAGCCAGTGCCCAAGGCACTAAAAAACAACTGCAGCGGCTTAGCGGCACTTACACCAGTGTATCGGCCGAAGACTGGGGGCGTGGCACCTATGGGCACCGCGAGTTTACCTTTAATCAAGGGCAATGGCGCTTGCGCTTTACGCTGGCCCTTGACCCCAACATGCAAGCCAAGGTGTTTGAGTTCAGAACGTTTGGCACATACAAGGTGCTGGGCAAATCGGCCCATGTAGCGGCTTACGAAGCGGTATTTTATGAAGAGAAGAAGTTTGTGACGCTGCTTACCGACAACCAGGAGCTGATTAACGGCTTTGGGCTGGGCAACTGCGGGCTGGTGCCTTTTCAAGAGCAGGATATTAGCCAGGACGGCTGCGCCCTTTGGCCATCGGTAGCCGACTGCCACGAAGACCATGATTTGCTGGCCCTTGACGATGCCGGCCAATTGTATTTTGGGGTGCGCCCGGCAGATAATAATATGTGCACCGCCAATAAAAGACCTAAAGCCTTATTACCACCCGTAAAACTAACCAGCAATGAAGGTTTTTGAAACACCCCTGTATACGTTTGAGTTGACTGACAACCAAAAGGTGCTTAAGTTTATTTGGACTGATGCCACCAAAGACATGAACTTTGGCCACTTTCAAGAGGCATGCATGGTGTATGCAGGGCTGGCTATAGAGTACCAGGTGCAGCTTTTGCTTATTAATACCCTGGCGTTTCAATATACGCTGCCAGATGATTACATGGACTGGAAAAACGCAGTGCTAAACCCACGTTACGCCAAAATACCTGTGGCCAAACATGCGTATGTATTGCCACCCGCCGGCTATGACGCCAATAAAGAGGTGCAGTACCAGGAAAGTACTTACGAGAATCGGTTTTTTGCAACTGAAGCTGACGCTTTACACTGGTTGTTAAACAGTTAATACTTTAACGGGGTGCCATAAACCGGCACCCCTATTTAAACTTTATGAAACAAGACCCCAATCTGCAAAAAGCCCTTGGCGGTGATATTAACAGCTTTCAAAAGCTGTTTGCCCAGTTTCAGCCCCAGCTAAAGTCGTATCTGTACCGCCTGCTGGCCAACCGCAACGATGCTGAAGACCTGCTGCACGATACCTTTATCAGGGCCTTTGATAGGATCAATACCTACCAGGGGGCCTCTTCATTAAAAACCTGGGTATTTCAAATAGGCACCAACCTGGCCATGAACCAGCTCAAAAAGCGGCAACGGTGGGCGGCAGATGCTGCCACACAGGCCAAAAACCTGGTTATGGGCAATGAGCAGCTGGCCCAAAGCATTATGGAGGTGCGCAGCACCGCCAACAAAGGCCGGTATGAAATTAAAGAGCATATAGATACCTGCTTTACCTGCATTGGCAAAACACTGGTTATTGAAAATCAGGTGGCCCTGATACTAAAAGATGTATACGAGTTTTCAGTAAAAGAAATAGGGCTGATTATGAATAAAACTGAAGGGGTGGTGAAGTACCTGCTGCAAGATGCCCGCAAAACCATGCTGGCCGTTTTTGACAACCGCTGTGCGTTAATTAACAAAGCCGGGGTGTGCAACCAGTGCTCTGAGTTAAACGGCTGGTTAAACCCAAAACAAAACCAGCAGGAAGCCCTGAATGCTGTAAACCTGGTTAAGGGCTCAAAAAAATACAACCGCCAACAGTTGTACGAGCTGCGCCGGGTATTGGTTAAAAATATTGACCCGCTACAAAGTGACGGGCACCAGCTGCAAGAGGCCCTGATGCGCTGCAACCGCATAGCCATGCAGGAAGAAAGCCTGTAATGGCCGCCTCCCCACCCCGGCTAAAACGAAAAGCCAATGCCCTCTTGCACCAGGCGTTGGTAAGCTTCAATATTAAAGCTGTACAAATAAGGGGCTTTGTTGGCCGCGCCTGTCATATGTTTTTCGTGCCGGTTCAGCATATTCAACTTCAGCACTTTGCGCTGAAAGTTGGCCCTGTCTAACCGTTTTTGTAAAATGGTTTCATACAGGCGCTGCAGGTCTGCCATGGTAAAACGTTCGGGCAGCAGCGAGCGGCCAATGGGCAGGTAGTTAATCTGTGCCTTCAGGTGGCTCAGGGCTGTTTCAATAATATGCTGATGGTCAAGCACCAGCAGGGGCAGTTGGCTCACAGGCACCCACTGGCAAAGGTCACTAAAGCCATCAACAGCAGGCTCAATAGCAGCGGCATTGACCAGGGCTAAAAAACCAGAACTTAAAAACCGCTGGTTTAGCCAGGCGCTTAGCTTATCTTTTAATGGGGGGGGCAGTTCACTAAAAACCTGCTCAAAAATGCGTTGGTTGGCAGCATTGGCCTGCCAGTTTCTGTCAAGCCCGCTAAAGGTATAAAACTGGGTAAGAAAAATCTGGTCAAGCCCGGTACGCTCTTTCAGTACACGGCCCACGGCAGCCTCCATAGTTTCTTCCCTGCCTAAAAAACCCCCGGGCAGCGCCCATGCTTCGGCATGCATCAGCTTTAATAACAATACGTGCAACTGCTGGTCTTTATACCCAAACACCACACAATCTAACGAAATACCGGGCATCAACTGGTCAAACTGCTCGGTTAGCTGCTGTAGCTTGTCAATATCTAAAGGCACAATACAATACTTTTTAACTTAATGTGTCAAGTTAACAAATTAATGTGGTACTTTTAATATGTCATTTTTACACATTAAGTTTGAGTACGCCATTTATGAACAAAATAACGCTATGGCTGCTGGCAATGGCAGGGCTTTTTGCCTGCCAGCCCAGCCCAAAATATGAATTGCCAGCAACAGTAATTGCACAATCAACATTGGTTGCCCAACAAAACGGCAATAGTTACCGTGACCTGAACCACAACGGCCAGCTTGACCCCTACGAAAATGCTACACAGCCCATTGCCAGCCGGGTAGAAGACCTGCTGAACCAGATGACTCTGGAAGAAAAAGCCGGTCTTTTATTTATTAACGGGGTTGCGGTTAGTGCAGATGGCCAGCCCGAAGGTACAGAAGGCCTGAGCGGCCCTGCTGCCATGATGCCCAGTATTGTGGCGCAAATGGGCCTTCACATGACACACTTTAATATTTGGAACATACCCCAAAACCCACAGGTGTTTGCCCAGTGGTATAACCGGGTGCAGCTGCTGGCCGAACAGAGCCGGCTGGGCATACCGGTTACCATAGCCTCAGACCCACGCCACCACCTGGGCAAAAACGTAATTGCCATGGCGGCCACAGGCTTTAGCCAGTTTTGTGAAATGACTGGCTTTGCTGCTATGAATGATACTGCCCTGGTTAAGCAGTTTGCCGAGGTGGTGCGGCAAGAGTACCTGGCCATAGGCATCCGCGAGGCCCTGCACCCACAAATTGACCTGGCTACTGAGCCCCGCTGGGCACGCATTAGCGGTAATTTTAGTGAAGACGCCCACCTGACGGCCCGCCTGGTAAAGCCTTATATTGAAGGCCTGCAGGGCAGCACCCTGGCCAGTGGCGTGGCCTGTATGACCAAGCACTTTCCTGGAGGTGGCCCACAAAACAAAGG